>NZ_JBEPCJ010000010.1:0-165563 GCF_040299565.1 Spirillospora sp. NPDC000708 | reverse complement strand
GCCCCGTGCGCATTCCCCCCGGACGCGCTCGGGGCGGCGGGGCCCACAGGATGGCCCTCGGCTCCCAGCGGACGGAACGTTAGGCGCCCCCACGTTGCATGCACGTTGCGACCGACCGATCACACACGGTGCCGTAACCGGCCCGTTCGGGTTCCGTCGAACCGGTTGCACGGCCCGCCCGATGGGCCGATCCTCAAACCCGTCGACGTTGTCTCCGCAGGGGAAAGGCGCTGATGGTGGTGCAGAACCAGGTGGTCGCCGCGCGCCCGCCGATCGCCGAGTCGTGGCGGCGCTCGCGCGCCGCCGGGGTGGCCGCCGAGATCGCGGCGGCGCCGCTGGTGTTCGACCGCGACACCGTCGCCGACGCCCGCGGCGTCCACCCGCTCGACCCGCACCTGCCGCTGCTGCGCGACCTGCTGCGCAACGTCGCCGACGAGACCGAGCACCTGATGGTGATCACCGACGAGGCGGGGCGCGCGCTGTGGACGCAGGGTCCGCCCGCCGTCCGCCGGGAGGCCGAGCGGATCGGGCTGATGGAGGGGTTCTGCTGGTCGGAGGCGGCCGTCGGCACCAACGGCATCGGCACCGCCCTCGCCACCGGCCGCGCCGAGTACGTCTACGCCACCGAGCACGTCGCGCAGGTCCTGCACCGCTGGTCCTGCGCCGGCGCCCCGATCACCGACCCCGACACCGGCCGGATCATCGGCTGCATCGACGTCAGCGCCACCGTCGAGGCGCTGCACCCGGCGACGGTCGCGCTGGTCGCCGCCGCCGCGCGGCTCGCCGAGGCGCGGCTGGAGGTCGACATGCGGCGGCGCGACGAGCGGCTGCGCGAGCGGTTCCTCGGTCAGCTGCGCGGCGCCGGGGTGCTGGTCACCGCGTCCGGGCGGATCCTCGCCGCCCGCCGCGAGGACTGGCGGGGCCTGCGCCTGGCCGTGCCGTCCGAGGGCGGCGCCGTGACCCTGCCCGACGGCCGCGTCGCGCTCGCCGAGCCGCTCGGCGAGGTGTACCTGCTGCGGCCGGCGACCGGTGCCGGGGCAGGCGGCGCGCCCGGCCCCGCCGCGGACCGGCCCGTCCCGGACCGGCGGCCGCTGCTCACCCTCGCGCTGCTCGGCACCGACCAGCCGTCCGCGCGGCTCGACGGCGTCCACCTGCCGCTGACGCTGCGGCACGCCGAGATCCTCGCGCTGCTCGCGCTGCACCCCGAGGGCCTCAGCGGCGACCGGCTGTCCTGGCACCTGTACGGCGACGACGGCAGCCCGGTGACGGTCCGCGCCGAGATCCACCGGCTGCGGGCGCAGCTCGGCGGTATCGTCCGCGCCAAGCCGTACCGGCTGGACTGCGCGATCGACGCCGACTTCCTCACCGTCCGGCGGCTGCTGGACGAGGGCGACGTCGCCGCGGCCGTCCGGCTCTACGACGGCGAGCTGCTGCCCCGCTCGGACGCGCCCGCCGTGCGCGCCGAGCGCGACGAGCTGGCGGTGCGGATCCGCCGGTCCGCGCTGGACCGGGGGAGCGCCGACGCGCTGTGGACCTACGCCCAGACAGAGCAGGGCCGCGGGGACCTGGAGGCGCTGGAGCGGCTCAGAGAGGTCCTGCCGCAGGACGACCCGCGGCTGGCGGCCGTCGCCACCCGCCGCGCCCGCCTGCTCGACGACTAGGAGCCGACGCCCGCGTTGACCAGGTGCCCGCACTCGTTGTAGCAGACGGCGCGCAGCCCGCCGCCGTCGTCGTGCCGCCACCGCGTCACCGACGCGTTCGCGACCGGCTCCTTCTCCACTTCGAGCACCTGCCGCTCGGTGAGGTCCTCGACCAGGTAGCGGGTCATCACCACGATCGCGTCATGGGTCACCACCAGCGCCCGGCCGCCGGGGGCCTCGGCCTCCAGGTCGCGGTAGAAGCTGCGCAGCCGCAGCGCCAGGTCCGCCCAGGACTCGCCGCCGGGCGGCCGGTAGTAGAACTTGCCGAGCCGCTTCAGCCGGTCGGCCTCGTCCGGGTACCGGCGCTGCACCCCGATCCAGGTGAGGCCCTGCAGGATGCCCTGCTCGCGGTCGCGGATCCGCTCGTCCACCGTCATCCGCAGGCCGCCCGGGTCCTGCGGGCGGGCGTAGGACGTCTCGGCGAGCGCGAGGCGCGCGGTGTCCAGGGTCCGCAGGTACGGGGACACCGCGACGAGCGTCGGCCGCTCGTCCTCGGGGAGCGCGGCGAGCCAGCGGCCCAGCGCCGCCGCCTGCGCCCGGCCCCGCTCCGACAGCGGGACGTCCGCGTCGCGCTCGGGGATCCCCGTCTCCTCCGCGTCCGTGCCCTCCACCGCCTGGTAGGCGAGGTTGCCGGTGCTCTCACCGTGCCGGGTCAGGTTGAGCCACTGCAGCGAATTCACGGACGCCATGCTGCCATGGCCGGAGCCATGCGCGGACCGCGTGCTCTACAGCCGGTAGTACTCTCTAGGGCGTGACGACCGCCCTGGCCGCCGCGATCATCGTGGTGGCGCTCCTCATCGCCGTGTACGCGCTGGTGACGGCGCTGCGCGGGCGGGCGATGGGGCTTCCCGACCTGATCGGGCTCGGGGCGCTGGAGGTGCTGCTGATCGCGCAGGCCGCCGTCGGGTTCGTCAAGCTGTCGGGGGACGAGGGGCCGAAGCACCCCGCCACGTTCATCGGCTACCTGCTGGCCGTCCTGGTGATCCCGGTCGCGGGCGCCGTGTGGGGGCTGCTGGAGCGGACCCGGTGGGGCTCCGCGGTGCTGGTGGTCGCGGGCGTCGCCGTCGCCGTCATGATCGTCCGAATGAACCAGCTGTGGAGCGGCAGTGCCTGAGCCCGACACCGGCGTCACCGGCGAACCGGCCGCCGCCCGTCCCGACGGCGAGCGGGTCCGCACCGGTACCGGCAGCGGCCCCGGCCGGCTGCTCGTCGCCGTCTACGCGATCTTCGCGCTCGCGGCCGGCGCGCGCGCGGGCGTGCAGATCGGCACCAAGTTCTCCGACGCGCCGCTGGCCTACTCCCTGTCGGCGTTCGCCGCGGCCGTCTACGTTCTGGCGACGGTCGCGCTGGCCCGCGGCGGCCGGACGTCGTTCCGGGTCGCCGTCACGGCCTGCTCGGTGGAACTGGCCGGCGTCCTGGCGATCGGCACCCTCAGCCTCGTCGACCGCGCGGCGTTCCCGGACGCCACGGTCTGGTCCGGGTACGGCGAAGGGTACGGGTTCGTCCCGCTGGTCCTGCCGGTGGTGGGGCTGCTGTGGCTGCGCCGCACCGCCCGCCGCGCCCGCGCCGGCGGCTGATCCCCCGGGCCGCCCCGGCCGGACGGCCTGGAACCGCGCGCCCGCCGGTCCCGCGCCGGTCCCGGGGGGCGCGCGGAGCTCGTTCGTCTCCAACACGATCATCGGTCCTCGTCCCGTCGTCGGCGGGGCGGGTCAGGCCGCCGTGGTGACCGCGTCGCCGCCACCGGCGTCACCTGCGGCGACCTCCGCGGGCGCGGCGTCCGCCGGGGACGGGCCGGCGGGCTCGGCCGTCACCGGGCCCGCCTTCGCGGGCTCGGCGGTCACGGGGGTGTCGGCCGCCGGTTTCGCGGCGACCCGCGACGGCGGCGGGGGAGCGTCGGTCATGATGCGGCCGCCGATCGGCAGGCTGTGGACCGCGGCCCGCGCGATCGCCTCGACCTCCTCCGCGGAGTGCTCGGCGACCGGGTTGCGGCGCATCCAGCGCACCAGCCGCAGCGGCGGCGCGAACACGATCCCGTCGGCGGTGAACGGCGACCGGACCAGCTTGCCGCCGTGGACGGCCAGGACGGGCGTCACCGTCACCGGGGCGCCGTACCTGCCGGAGATCAGCCGCCCCGCCTCCGCGGCCCGCGCGGTCAGCCCGCCCACCAGCTTGGACTGGGTGCGGCCGTCGATGAACAGGCGGCCGCCGTGATGGGAGATCTCCGCGTCCGGCGCCCACGCCTCGTTGTGCACCAGCCACACCCCGCCCGGCCCGACGACCAGCTCGTCCGCGGTCTCGTGCCCGGGCACGACCCGGCCGTGCAGCACCCGGTGGCCGCGCCGCTCCAGCGTGAGGCGCAGCGTCCGGTCCATCCGCTCGACGCCGCGCCGCCCGCGCCGCCACACCCGGGAGGCGTTGTACAGCCGCCAGTGCACCAGCGCGTCGGCGGACGCAAGCAGGACGGCCGCAACGACTCCGAAAACAGCGTTCACCAGCAGCCCGCACAACAGCAGCGCCGCGAGCGCCAGAATTGCGCGGGTCCGCAACCGGCCTTTTCGGCCGCGCTGCCAGAGCTCCTCGTAAACCGCCTGGGGCGATCCGCCGGTGAACGCCTCACGGCCGCGGATATAGATGGACTCGCCGAGCATCACCGAACCTCCAGCACCAGCGACGACGGCCTCATTATGGCGAAAGGCGGCCGATTGCCGCCACACGTGGCGAGGTGAGGGAAACCAAACGGTAAAGCAACTTCCGGGTCCGGAGCATTGCTTACCTGGTAGTTTGCGGAGGTTGCCGGGGCGATTCCCGGGCAGAACTTTAGAGCGTTCTGCGTGGTTTATGAAATGCGCGATGCAACTATCACCGTAACCCGCAGAGGGCCTTTCGGGGCGGTGGCATTTCTCACATGGACGATCACCCGCGGCCACCGGTACGGTCGTCTGCCGCCACACTGGACGGATGCACATCAGCGCCGCCGAGGCCCTGCCGGTCCGCCATGCCGTCCCCGGGCTGCGCGCCGCGCTCGCCGCCCGCGGCGCCGCCGTCCTCGCCGCGCCGCCCGGCACCGGCAAGACCACCCTCGTCCCGCTCGCGCTGGCCGGCCTCGCCCTCGCCGCCGGCCACGAGGCGGCCCCGGGGCCGGCGGGCAAGGTCCTCGTGCTGGAACCGCGCCGGCTCGCCGCCCGCGCCGCGGCCCGCCGCATGGCCTGGCTGCTCGGCGAGCGCGTCGGCGGCAGCGTCGGCGTGATCGTCCGGGGAGAGTCCAGGCCCGGCTCCCGCGTCGACGTCGTCACCACGGGCGTGCTGCTCCAGCGCCTGCAGGACGATCCCGACCTCGACGGCGTCGGCACGGTGATCCTCGACGAGTGCCACGAGCGGCACCTCGACGCCGACACCGCGCTGGCGTTCCTGCTGGACGTCCGCGCGGCCCTCCGCCCCGACCTGCGCCTGGTCGCCGCGTCCGCGACCGCCGACACCGGGCCGTGGGCCCGGCTCCTCGGCGGCGGCGACGGCCCCGTGCCGGTGGTGGAGACCGAGGCCGCGCTGCACCCCGTCGACGTCGTGTGGGCGCCGCCGCCGCGCCCCGTCCCGCCGCCGCACGGCATGCGCGTCGACCCCGCGCTCCTCGCGCACGTCGCCGCGACCGTCCGGCGCGCGCTCGCCGAACACGACGGCGACCTGCTGTGCTTCCTGCCCGGCGTGGGGGAGATCGGCCGCGTCGCCGGGCAGCTCGCCGGCGTCCCCGCCGAGGTGCTGCAGGTGCACGGGCAGGCGCCGCAGGCGGTGCAGGACGCCGTCCTCGCGCCCGGCACGGGGCGCCGCGTCGTCCTCGCCACGTCCGTCGCCGAGTCCAGCCTCACCGTCCCCGGGGTGCGGATCGTCGTGGACGCGGGCCTGGCCCGCGAGCCGCGCACCGACCACGCCCGCGGGCTCGGCGCGCTCACCACCGTCCGCGCGTCCCGCGCCACCGCCGAGCAGCGCGCGGGCCGCGCCGGGCGCGAGGCGCCCGGCACCGTCTACCGGTGCTGGACGCGAGCCGAGCACGACCGGCTGCCCGCCCGCCCCCGCCCGGAGATCGAGCTGGCCGACCTCGCCGGCTTCGCGCTCCAGGCCGCGTGCTGGGGCGACCCGGACGCGAGCGGCCTCGCCCTGCCCGATCCGCCGCCCGCCGCCGCGATGGACGCCGCCCGCGACGTCCTGCACGCCCTCGGCGCCGTCCGCGACGGGCGGGTCACCCCGCGCGGGCGGCTGCTGGCGAGCGTCGGCCTGCACCCCCGGCTGGCCCGCGCCCTGCTCGACGGCGCCCGCGAGGTCGGCGCGCGCGACGCGGCCCAGATCGTCGCGCTGCTGTCCGAGCCGCCGCCCCGCGCGGCCGGCGACGACCTCACCGCGGCCTGGCGCGCGCTGCGCCGCCAGTCCCGTCCCGCCGGCGGCCACGCGGCCCGCTGGCGCGACGAGACCCGCCGCCTCGCCAGGTCCCTGCCCGCGGCGGCGGACCGGCCCGGCGAGCCCGCGCGCGGCGGCGACGACCTGGTGGCGGGGAGCGTGGTGGCGCTGGCGTTCCCGGAGCGGGTGGCGCGGGCGCGGCCGGGCGGCGGCGGGTACCTGATGGCGTCCGGGACGGGGGCGGTGCTCGCGGACGGGTCGGCGCTGGCCGGCGCGCGGGCGCGGTGGCTGGCGGTGGCGGCGGCCGACCGCCCGGCCGGGTCGGCGTCGGCGCGGGTGCGGCAGGCCGTCGTGATCGACGAGGACGTGGCCCGGGCCGCGGCCGCGCCCCTGCTGGAGACGGCGGACGAGGTGGCCTGGCGGGACGGGGACGTGGTGGCGCGGCGGGTCGAGCGGCTCGGCGCGATCGAGCTGGACGCGCGGCCGCTGCGCGACCCCGACCCCGAGCTGGTGCGGGCGGCGCTGCTGGACGGCGTGCGGGCCGAGGGCCTCGGGCTGCTGGACTGGACGCCGGCGGCCGTCGCGCTGCGGGAGCGGCTGGCGTTCCTGCACGGCGCGCTCGGCGACCCGTGGCCGGCGGTCGGCGACGCGGCGCTGCTGGACCGCGCGCCCGAGTGGCTGGCGGGCGCGCGGCGGCGGTCGGACCTGCGGCGGGTCGACGTGGCGGCGATGCTGCGGGGGCTGCTGCCGTGGGAGGCGGCGTCGCGGCTGGACGAGTACGCGCCGGAGCGGATCGAGGTGCCGTCGGGGTCGCGGATCCGGGTGGACTACGGCGGCGAGCGGCCGGTGCTGGCGGTCAAGCTGCAGGAGCTGTTCGGCTGGGACGCGGCCCCCCGGCTCGCGGGCGGGCGGGTGCCGCTGGTGGTGCACCTGCTGTCGCCGGCGGGCCGGCCGGCGGCCGTCACCGCGGACCTCGCGACGTTCTGGCGCGAGGGTTACAAGGCCGTCCGGGCGGAGCTGCGCGGCCGCTACCCCAAGCACCCCTGGCCCGAGGACCCCACCACGGCGGCGCCGACCCGCCGCACCAACCCCCGCCGCTGACCCCCGCGCCCGCCGCCGGGGACCCCGGCTGCGCCGCCGGTGTCAGGCGCGGGAGGCGACCAGGACCTCGATGCCGTCGAGGATGCGCGCGAGGCCGAACTCGAAGGCGTGCGCGGGGGCGACGGCGGCGTTGTGCTCCATACCGGCGGCGGTGCCGACGCGGGAGCTGAGCGGATAGTCCTGGCCGCCGGTGTCGATCTCCTCCAGCAGCGGCGCGAGGGCCTCCCACCACTGGGCGTCGGTCATGCCGCTGCGCCGCTCGGCCTCGGCGGCGTTGACCGAGACGCGCGCTGAGCTCTCGGCGAAGCCGGTGACGAGCGCGACGACGGAGTCCATCTCCAGGTCGGTGAGGCCGATGCCGTCGACGGCGCGCAGCTCGGCCTCGTACTTGGCGAACACGGCGGGGCCCATGGGCGGGCGGACGGCGGCGACGTGCAGCAGCCAGGGGTGGCGGTGGTAGAGGTCCCAGTTGTCGCGGGCGATGTGCTCGAGCCTGGCCCGCCAGCCGCCCGGCACGCCGTCGGCGGGGGTGAGCTCGGCCATGGCGCGGTCGAGCATGACGTCGATCAGCTCGGCCTTCCCGGGGACGTAGGTGTAGATCGACATCGGCGCGACGCCGAGCTCGTCGGCGATGCGGCGCATGGACAGCGCGTCCAGCCCCTCGGCGTCGGCCAGGGCGATCGCGGTGCGGACGATGCGCTCGGCGCTGAGCTTGGGCTTGGGGCCGCGCTTGGGCCGGTCGGGCACGCCCCACAGGAGCTCCAGGCTGCGCCGCGGGTCACCGCCCCCGCTGTACTCGGTCGTCACGCCCGCATCCTCCCAGGGATGAAACTCTGTACGACGTACGTTATAGTCTCCGCGATGGTTAATCCGTATTGCGTACGGAGTTTCGGGAGACCCATGACAGAGCCACGGGCCGCGGTCGACGCGGCCGGACTGCGCAAGACCTACGGCGGGACCGCCGCCCTGGACGGGCTGGACCTGCGGGTGCCCGCCGGCACCGTGCACGGCCTGCTCGGCCCCAACGGCGCGGGCAAGACCACCTGCGTGCGCGTCCTCACCACGCTCGCCCGCCTGGACGGGGGCCGCGCCGCCGTCGCCGGGCACGACGTCGTCCGGGCCCCCGAGCTGGTCCGGACCCGGATCGGTCTCGTGGGGCAGCACGCCGCCGTCGACGAGGTGCTCACCGGCCGGCAGAACCTCGTCATGTTCGGCCGCCTCCACCACCTCGGCGTCCGCGGGGCGCGGCGGCGGGCGGACGAGCTGCTGGAGCGGTTCCGGCTCGCCGACGCCGCCGACCGCCCCGCCGGGACGTACTCCGGCGGCATGCGGCGGCGCCTCGACCTCGCCGCCGGGATGATCCTCGCGCCCGCCGTGCTGTTCCTCGACGAGCCCACCACCGGCCTCGACCCGCGCAGCCGCATCGAGGTGTGGGACGCGGTCCGCGCGCTCGCGGGCGGCGGCACCACCGTCGTCCTCACCACGCAGTACCTGGAGGAAGCCGACCGGCTCGCCGACGCCGTGTCGGTGATCGACCGCGGCCGGGTGATCGCCGAGGGCGCGCCGGACCGGCTGAAGTCCCGGCTCGGCGGCGACCGGCTGCGGATCGTCGTCGAGGACCCCGGCGCGCTCGGCGCCGCCGCCGCGATCGCCGGCCGGGTGTCCGGCGCCGAACCGGAGGTGGACGCCGGCGCCCTGGCGGTCGGCGCGCCCGTCACCGACCCGGTCGCCGCGCTCACCGGTGCCGTCCGCGCGCTGGACGAGGCGGGCGTGCGGGTCGCCGACATCGGCGTGCGCCGCCCCACCCTGGACGAGGTGTTCCTGCACCTCACCGGCGGCCCCGCCGCAGGATCCGAAGGGCCGGCCCGCGACGAGCCGGCGCACGACGACGAGGAGGTCTCCGCGTGACCGCGCCCACGTACGTCCCGCAGGTCCCGCGCACCCCGCTCGGGCGGCTGCGCTGGGCGGCCGCCGACGGCTGGACGCTCACCCTGCGCGCCCTCGCGCACTGGGCGAAGCGCCCCGAGCAGCTCGCGATGAGCCTGCTGTTCCCGGTGATGGTCGTGCTGATGATGGGCTACCTGTTCGGCGGCCAGATGGACGTCCCCGGCGGGGACTACCGGGCGTTCATCGTCCCCGGCATGTTCGCCATGACGATGGTGTTCGGCGTCGAGAGCACCTTCACCGCGATCGCCGTCGACGCCGCCCGGGGCGTCTCCGACCGGTTCCGGGCCATGCCGATGGCGCCGTCGGCCGTCGTCGTCGGGCGCGGCGCCGCGGACCTGGTCGACGCGCTCCTCGTGCTCGCGGTCATGGCGGTGTGCGGCGTGCTGATCGGCTGGCGCGTGCACGGCGGGGCCGGCGCGGCGCTCGCGGGCCTCGGCCTGCTGCTGCTCCTGCGGTTCGCGCTGGTCTGGGTCGGGATCTACCTCGGCCTGGTCGCCAAGGGCCCCGAGTCGGTCATGATGATCCAGATCCTGGTGTGGCCGGTCGGGTTCCTGTCCAGCGCGCTCGTCGCGCCGAGCACCATGCCGGCCTGGCTCGGCGCGGTCGCCGAGTGGAACCCGATGTCGGCGACCGTCACCGCGTGCCGCGACCTGTTCGGCGACCCGTCGCGGGACGCGCTGGCGAGCGGCTCGTGGGCGGCCGGGCACAGCGCGCTACTCGCGGTCGCGTGGCCGCTGGCGATCACGGCGGTGTTCTTCCCGCTGGCCGTCCGCCGCCACCGCGCGCTCGGCCGCTAGCGCCCTCGGCTCCCTGCCTTGGGCACGCTGCCTCCAGCGCGCTGCCTCCAGCGCGCTTTAGCGGGCGCGGCCGAGCAGCTCGGCGCGGTGCCGGGCCAGGGCCAGGGCCGGGTAGCACGCCTCGGGCAGCGGTTCCGCGCCGTTCAGCGCGGTGCGGAGCCGCTCGCCCACGGCCGCCGCGTCGTAGGGCTGGACGACGCACAGCTCGGCCTGCATCGCCTGCCGCGCCGCCGTCATCAGCGCCGGGACGTCACCGACGATCACGACCTCGGTGGGGGAGTCGCCGTAGGACAGCCGGACCGCCAGCGCGTGCATGCCCGCCGTGCCCGCGTCCTCGTAGCGGAACTCGCACACCAGCCGGTCGCCGTCCAGCGGGCCCTCCTGGATCAGCCACGCCTGCCCGGGGACGACGCGGCCGAGCGAGCCCTCCCACGGCGCCGCCGGGAGATCGCGCAGCGCGTCCGCCGCCTTGCCCGCGGCGGTGCGCCCGACGGACGGGCCGATCGCGGCGAGCGCGCGCAGGAACGTCCGGGCGCCGGGCGTCGCCGCGGCCCGCAGCGACATGATCAGGTCGCCGAGCGCGGCGCGCCGGCCCGCCTCGTGCGGGGCGGCGGCCTCCAACGTCCCGAGCTGCGCGGACGTCCACACCTCGGCCTGCAGCGCGCCGGGCAGCGCGGGCAGCGCGTCCGCCTCCCGGACGAACGCCGCGTAGACCTCGCGGAGGCCGGGAAGCATCAGCCGCGGGCCGGGGGACGGTCGGGTCCTGCTCATCCGACCAGCCTAGGGGACGCGCCTCCGTGGTCCCCGTCACGCCGCCCCAGGCCGGGCGGGCCGGGGTCAGGCGGGGACGGTGAGCAGCGTCCGCCCGCCGGGGCCGAGCGTGCGGACCTCGAAGCGCCTGATGTCGGCGGGCTTGACCGCGGCGCCGCCCTGCACGGTCAGCCGCGGCTGCGGCGAGCCGGGCAGGCCGTACCCCTTGGCGGGGACGGACCAGCCGGCGACGGTGTGGGCGCGGCCCGCGCCGTCCACCGCGACGAGCTCGCACTCCAGAGGCCCGCGGACCTTGCTGAGCTGCAGCGCGACCCGGCTGCCCCACGGGGTCCCCTGCGTCGCGACGGTCCCGGACGCCCCCGTCCCCGCGTCGGAGGCGGCCGTGCGGTGCCCGTCGCGCAGCAGCGCGGCGGCGCCGTCGGCCGCCCCCGACGCGCGCGCGGGAGCGGGGGACCGGTCCGCGCCGACGGTGTACCCGGCGCCGAGCGCGCCGGCCAGCAGGACGAGCCCGGCGGCGGCGCCCACCAGCGTCCGCGCCGTGCGGCCGCGGCGCTCGCGGCGGATGCGGCGGTGCAGCAGCTCCGGCACCGGCGCCGGCTCGGGCAGGCCGCCCGGCGCCTCGGCGATCGGGCCGATGCCGTCCAGGGTCGCGGCGACGCCGCTGAGCGCGGCCAGCTCCTCGTGGCACGGCAGGCAGGACGACAGGTGCGCCTCGAACGCGCGCCGGTCCGGCTCCTCCAGCAGGCCGAGGGCGTAGGCGCCGACGTCGACGTGCGCGGCGGGCGCGGTCATGGCGTCACGCCCCTCTCCTCCAGGGCGACCCGCAGCGCCCGGAGCGCGTAGTAGACCCGCGACTTCACGGTCCCGACCGGGATGCCGAGGTGCCGGGCGGCCTCGTTCACCGACCGGTCCCGGAAGAACGTCTCGTTGAGCACCTCGCGGTGCGCGGGCGACAGCGCGAGCAGGGCCTCGGAGACGACGACGGAGCGCAGCAGGTCCTCCAGCCCGTCGG
Source organism: Spirillospora sp. NPDC000708 (assembly GCF_040299565.1). NCBI lineage: Bacteria > Bacillati > Actinomycetota > Actinomycetes > Streptosporangiales > Thermomonosporaceae > Spirillospora > Spirillospora sp. NPDC000708. Next base: position 153,849 of record NZ_JBEPCJ010000010.1, on the reverse strand, counting down.
GGACGCGCATGTTCTCCAGCGGTCCCTCGCCCGCCTCCTGCGGGCGGGCGTTCTTGCGGCGCTGGTCGTCGATGACGATCCGGCGCGCGACGGTCGCGAGCCACGGCAGCAGCGACGCCGCGTTCTCGTCGAGCTGGTGCGCGCTGCGCCAGGCGCGGATCATGGTCTCCTGCACCACGTCCTCGGCCCAGTGCCGGTCGCCGCCGGTGAGCCGCAGCACGAACGACAGCAGCGGCCGGCCGTACACCCGGTACAGCTCGGTCACGATCACCTGGTCGTCGACCGCGCCGGCGGGCCGCGGGCCGCGGAACCAGCTCCAGGGACCGGACGCGGCGGGAGGGCGGGCGCGGGACGGCGCCGCGGTGGACGATCTGTTGGCCATCGTGCTCTCCGGCGGGTGCGGGGGCGGGGACGCGGCGCGGGGGACGGTGCGCGGTGCGCCGGGTGTCGCGTCGGGAGGCAGTACGCGACGGGGGCGACGGCCGGTTCAAGAGGTGCCGGAAACGGCATCGGACCGCCGGCCGCGCTGGCCGTTTTGCGGTGAATATTCCGGTAGCGCCCTTGCTTGTTCGCTAGGTATTACTTACTTGAGGGCGCCGACGGCGCCGCCGTCCCGTCCAAGTGACCGGAAACGACGTCACACGAGAGCGGAGGAGGCGACGCACGACCCACCTTTGCCATTCGGACGACCGCGGCGATCCTCCATCAGGCAACACTCACTCCACAGTGGAGCGAATGCGGGGCAACCGGCCCTCTATTTGCTCGGAGGACGAGGGGCGGATTCGGAGTGGAAGGGAACGAGCGACACGCGCTGCACTACCGCCTGCTCATGGCGGTGGACATCCAGGGGTACAGCAAGCGGGACACCAGCGAGCAGCTGCTCGCCCAGCGCCAGCTGTCGGAGGCGCTCGACCGCGCCGCGCGCGGCGTCGGGCTCGACCGGTCCCGCTGGGACAAGCAGGTCGGCGGCGACGGCGAGCTGGCCACGCTCCCGGACGGGATCGACCCCGCGCCGGTGGCGGGCGACTTCCCCATCGGGCTCGCGGGCGCGCTGCGCGACATCAACCGCGCGGCGGCCGAGGCGGGCGCCCGGTTCCGGCTGCGGGTGCGGCTCTCGCTGCACCACGGCACGCTGACCGCCGGGCCGTTCGGGCCCGCCGGCGACGCGCCCATCGTCGTCCAGCGGCTGCTGGACGCGGGGCCGCTGCGCCGCCTGCTGTCCGCCGACCCCGAGCGCGACCTGGCCTACGTGGTCTCGGACTCGCTCTTCGACGACGTCGTGCGGACGGGGTTCTGCGCGCTGCGCCCGGACGCGTTCCAGGCGGTCAAGGTCACCGCCAAGGGCGCGGTGTTCCGCGGCCACATCCTCACCGACCGGACCGCGCTCGCCCCCGCCGGCGGCACCGGCGACGAGAGCGGCGGGAGCGGCGGGCCGGGCGGCGAGGGGCCGGCCGACGACGCCCGCGTGTTCGACTTCCCGGCGCTGGCGGCGCGCTGACGTGTCCGGGACCGTCCTCCGGGAAGTGATCGGAACCGGGCGCGGTTGTGCCCTGGAGACGATCACGACCCGGGAGGCGGACGATGGCGGACGACGCGGCACTGGTGAAGCTGCTGGAAGAGCGGGACCTCGGCGTGCTGGCCACGCTCAAGCGGGACGGGCGGCCCCAGCTGTCCAACGTCAACTACCACTTCGACGCGGGGTCCCGGCTGATCCGCGTCTCGATCACCGCCGACCGGGCCAAGGCCCGCAACCTGCGCCGCGACCCGCGGGCGAGCCTGCACGTCAGCGCGCCGGACGGCTGGTCGTACGCGGTCGCCGAGGGCACCGCGGAGCTGACCGCGGTGGCCGCCGACCCGCACGACGCGGCGGTGGAGGAGCTCGTCGACGTGTACCGCGCCATCCGCGGCGAGCACCCCGACTGGGACGAGTACCGGCGGGTGATGGTGCAGGACGGGCGGCTGGTCCTCAAGCTGCACGTCGAGCACCTGTACGGGATGGCCCGCTCCTGACGCCGCGGGGCCGGGGGCGCGCGCCGCGCCCCCGGCCCCCGGCGTCCGAGGCGTCCGGGGCGCCCGTCAGTGCACCTGGCCGGACGGCCGCAGCACGACGGAGTTGACCTCGACGCCCGCCGGCTGCGCCAGCGCCCACACGATGGACTCCGCGACGTTGTCCGCCGTCATGACGGGCCCGTCGGGCACGCCGTCCTGCCGGGAGTCCCAGAACGGCGACTCGACCCGTCCCGGCGAGACCAGCGTCACGCCGACGCCCGAGCCGGTGACGAGCACCCGGAGGTTCTCCGCCAGCGCCGTCACCGCGAACTTGGTCACCGAGTAGAAGTTGCCGGGCGTGTTCTTCACGCCCGCGGTGCTGCCGACCAGCACGATCCGGCCGCCGGCCATGCGCAGCGCGGGCAGCGCCGCCCTGACCAGCAGCGCCGGGCCGAGCACGTTGGTCAGCAGCATCTCCCGCCACTGCTCGGGGTCGCCGTTCGCCAGGTCGTCGTGGGTGGAGAACCCCGCGTTGGCGACCACGTGGTCCAGCCGCCCGAACGCGGCGACCGTCCCGTCCACCGCCGCGCCGACCGCCTCGGGGTCGGACGCGTCGCCGGGGAAGGTCAGCAGGGCGTCCCCGCCGCCGGCGTCGGCGGCGAACGCCTTCAGCCGGTCCTCGCCGCGCCCGGTGATCGCGACGCGGTGGCCGCGGCCGAGCAGGATCCGGGTGGTGGCCGCGCCGATCCCGCTGCCGCCGCCGGTGACCAGGGTGACCGGGGCGCCGTCCGCCGATGTGCTCATCGTGGGTCCTCATCCTCATCGTGGTGCCGCCGCCGGTGCGGCGGACGCGGACGATCATGAGCGTACGGCCCGCCGCCGCGTCCGGACCAGCGGGCGCGCCCCCGCAGCCCGCCGCTCAGCCGGCGAGGAGGGCGGCGAGCACGCGGTTGTCGCCGTGCTGCCAGAGGGTGCCGACCTCGGCGAACCCGGCCGCGCGCAGCGCGTCGGCGTGCGCGGACAGCAGCCGCGACGGCGAGCCGTGGTGGCCGGTCACCTCCTCGCCGCTCGCGCCGCGCAGCTCGGCGAAGGCGGGGTCGGCGCCGATCGCCTCCCACCACTCGGCCCAGTTCTCGGGGCGGGCGCCGGCGGCGCGGCGGGTCCGCTCGCGCTCGCGCAGCGCGGTGTCCAGCCCGGCGAGGCCGGGCGTGACGTCGTCGACCTGCAGCTCGTCGCCGTTGAGGAACAGCCCGCCGGGCCGCAGCAGGGTGGCCAGCTCCGAGTAGACGACGCGCAGCTCGGCGGGGGAGATCCAGTGCAGCGCGGTGGTGGAGACGGCGGCGTCGGCCTGCCGGGGCAGCCGCAGCCGGGCCGCCCAGCCGGGCTCGCGCAGGTCGAGCGCGGTGAACGCGATGCCGTCGCGGCCGGCGTGCACGGCGCGGCCGAGCGACAGCAGGAGCGGGTCGGTGTCGATGGCGACGACGGTGGCGCCGGGGATCCGGTCCAGGATCCGGCCGGCGAGGGAGCCGGGGCCGCAGCCGAGGTCCAGCACGAGCGGGTCGGGCCGGCCGGCGGCGGCCTCGACGGCGTCGATCATCGCGGTGAAGCGCTCCTCGCGGTCGGGCACGTAGCCCTCCTGCTGGGCGTCCCAGCGCGCGATCCAGGTGCCGGCGGTCTCCTGGTCGAGCAGCGTCATGACCCCTCCTGTGACTGTCATGTAGCCTTTGGACAGTTACACGCTAAACCGGGAAGGCGTAACTGGTCAAGTGAACTTCAACAGTCACACCGATGGCGTGGTGGCGGACACCGTCGCGCTGGTCAACGAGCTGACCGAGGGGGAGAGCCGCGGGCGCCCGCACCCGGTGCCCGACCCCGTCGCCGCGGGCGAGGCGTTCCTGGAGCGGGCCGGCTGGCCGCGCAGGCTCACCCCCGAGCAGGCCGCGGAGCTGGCCGCCGTCGCCCGCGAGCTGCGCGCCGTCTTCGAGGCCGTCACCGCCGGCGACCTCGACGACGCCGCCGAGCGGGTCAACCGCCTGCTGGAGGAGACGCAGGCCAGGCCCCGCCTGGAGCGCCACGACGGGGAGCCCTGGCACGTGCACTTCCACGGCGTCGGCGACACCATCACCGCCGACTGGGGCGCGTCGTGCGCCACCGGCCTCGCCGTCGTCCTCGGCGGGGAGCTGTACGACCGGCTCGGCGTGTGCACCGCGCCGCACTGCGACCGCGTGTACGTCGACACCTCGCGCAACGGCAAGCGCCGGTTCTGCTCGACCGCCTGCCAGAACCGCGTCAAGACGGCCGCGTTCCGTGCGCGCGCGCACACGACGTGACCGCCGTGGAGCATGATCCATATACCCGGTGGTGCATTCCCTCGCTCGCGGTTGCGGCCGCCGCACCGGGGCCGGATGCGGACCCTAGGCGGCGCACCGGTTCCGTGTAACGCTGGCGGTCCCCCACCACCGGGAGACGACGATGTGCGACGCCGACCCGCCGGTACCGCCCGCGGTGGCGCGGGCGCTGGAGGAGTACCGCGAGCTTCTGCGCGAGCACGGCCCGACCTGGGGAGAGCCCGCCAACGGCTTCGTCCGGCAGATCGAGACGAGCGCCTTCCTGCTGGACGAGGCCGACTTCTGGATGGCCGGCCTCCAGCGGCTCCTGGCGCGGTACCCGGACGCCACGGCGGAGGAGATCGACGCGCGCGTGCCCGAACTCGTCGCCGCCGAGGTCGTCCGCGACGCCCTCGCCGGCCGGGTCCTGGACAACCTCGCCGCGCTGCGCCTCACCCCGGACGGCGCGTCGCTCGAGAGCGTCCCCCGGACCCTGCCCGACGGGCGGGACCTGCGCACCACGCTGCTCATCGACTCCTCGCGCACCGCGCCCGCCACCGTCCGCGTGGACGGCGCCGACCACGACATCCCGCCCGGCGGCGTCCGGCTCGTCCCCATCACCTCGGAAAGCAGCGTCACCGCCGACGGCACGCCGATCGCGCTCGACGGGCTGGTCAGGCGCGTCCCCACCGGACGGCTGCGGCTGCGCGCCGGGACCCCGTGCCGCTGGACGGTGATCGGCGCCGACGGCCAGGGCTGGTACCCCGCCGGCGCCCCCGAGCGGATCGACGCGCACCGCGCCCCCTACTTCCACGGCGACGACCTCGTCCTCGACGTCCCCGCCGAGCCGCTGACCGTCCGCGTCACCCGCGGCATGGAGCACGGCACGGCGGAGAAGGACGTCACCCCGGAGGCGGGCGCGGAGACCCTCGTCGAGATCGCCCCGGAGCGGCTCTACGACGCGGCCGCCAAGGGCTGGTACGGCGGCGACATGCACGTCCACATGAACTGGACGGGCGACACCGTCGGGACGCCCGCGCAGGCCGCCGCCGTCCAGCGGGGCGAGGACCTGCACGTCCTCAACCTCGTCGCCGGGAACGTGGCGGGCGAGCGCGTCTACGACCGCGAGGCCCTGGAGCACTGGGCCGGCGACGACCTGCCCTGGTCCGACGCGACCCACCTCGCCCGGCTCGGCGTCGAGTACCGCAACGACCTGCTCGGCCACCTGTACGCGTTCGGCGTGGACGCGCCACCCGGCCGCTACCACACCGGGTTCGCCGGCGACCCCGACTGGCCGCCGAACGGCGAGGGCTACCGCGAGCTGCGCGAACGCGGCGCGCTCATGGGGTACAGCCACCCGTTCCACCTCCCGGCGGACGACGGCGACCCGCCCGCCGCGCTGCTGACCGCCGGCCGCAACTGCTCGGCCCGCGAGATCGTCGCCGACGCCGCGCTCGGCCTCGTCGACACCCTCGACGTCGTCAACCACTCCTCGATCCAGGCCACCGCCGTCATGTACCGGCGGCTCCTCGGCGCCGGCAACCGGCTGGCCGCCACCGCCGGGACGGACGCGATGCTGTCGTTCCAGCGGCGCGGCAACCAGTCCAGCCCGCCCGGCTGGGGACGCGTGTACGCCCGCGTCGACGGCCCCCTCACCGCCGCGTCGTTCGCGGTGGCCGTCCGGCGCGGCCGCACCTTCGCCACCACCGGCCCCTGGCTGGAGCTGGAGGTGGACGGGCACGGCCCCGGCGACGTCCTCGACCTCGCGCCCGGTGACCGCGTCACCGCGACGGCCCGGACCGTCGGACCCGAGGTCGCGAGCGTCCAGCTGCGGACCGCCGACGGCGTCCTCGCCGAAGGCCCGCCCGGCGAGGTCACCGCCGAGCTCACCGTCGGCCGCCCCACCTACCTCGTCGCCGTCGCGACGGGGCCGCCGCACCCGCGGTCGATGAGCCGCGGCGGCGCGTACGCCCACACCAGCCCCGTCCACCTGCACGTGGACGGCAGGCCCGCGGCCCGCGAGGACGACCTGCGCTGGTGCCTGGACTACCTCGACGGCCTGGAGGACATGATCCGCCGCGCCGCCCGCCTCGACGGCCCCGGGCAGCTCGCCGGCCACCTCGACCTCCTCGACCGCGCCCGCGCCGTCTACCGGACCCGGCTCGCCGGAACGTGAGCCCGGCTCGCCGGGCGCGGAAGGGCTTGTGCGCCGGTACCCGGCTGGCTACCGTGCGGTAGTCACGACGGGGAAAGGCCCACCATGCCCTACGAGATCGAGGCGACCGCCGCCACCACCGCCGCGCCCGACGAGATCTTCCGGCACCTCGCCGTGCCCGAGGCATGGGGCGCCTGGGGCAGGTTCCCGACCGCCGCCAAGCAGACCCGCAAGGGCGACACCACCACCTACGGCGTCGGCGCGGTCAAGTCGATCTGGCCCGCCGCCGAGCAGACCGTCGCCTACGAGCCCCACGCCCACTTCGCCTACATCGCGCTCAAGGGCCTGCCCGTCCGCCACTACCGCTGCGACGTGTACCTCGACCAGCGCGGCACCGGCACGTTCATCCGCTGGCACTCCCGCTTCGAGCCGCTGGTCCCGGGCACCGGCGCGGCGCTGCGCCTCGGCCTGAAGGCCATGATCGACGCCTTCGCCCGCTGGCTGCCCGCGCACGCCGAGCACTGCCCGCCCGACTGCCCCGCCCGCCGCGCCGGCGACCTCTGACGCCTCCCCCCGGCGGACGGGCCGCGGAGAAAAAGGTGCAGGCCGAGAGCACCCCGCAGTTCCCTCGGCCTGCACGTTCGAGCCCCCCTCGGGAGATCAGCCCGGATGATCCGGGCCGTACACCTCCCACAGCTCCCCGGCGAAGAACCGGCCGAAGCGCAGCAGCGTCTCCAGGCCGTCCGGGCCGGACGTGCGGAAGGTCGTCAGCTGCCGCGCGAAGTCCGACAGCTGGATGTGCAGGACGCCCGCCCCCGCGACCGGCGCCCCGTCCTCCGCCTCCTCCGGGACGTGCCCCTCCAGCAGCCGCACGTACAGCGTGGAGGTGTCCGGCCAGATCCGCGTCGGCGGACCGTGCAGGACGTTCTTGTGCCCCGCGAGGGTCAGCGGGCGCCCCGCCCCGTCGGTGAAGTACAGCCGGTACTTCATCAGCCGGCGGTCCTCCCCGCCGTCGGGGACGAACAGGTTGAACCACCCCCGCTCCACCTCGCGGCGCCCCCCGTGCCCCGCCGCGTCGACCCACCCCTCGGCCGTCGCGGTGTGGCCCGGCTCGTCCAGGAACCGGTCCACGTCGTGCGCGATGATCGTCAGCCGGAACGCCAGCGGGATCCGCCCGTCGGCCAGCTCCCCGATCCGCGCGTCGCGCTCCCCGTAGGTGATGAACCCCTTCATCTCCTCGGTGAACGACAGCGACGTACGGCCGGGCGCCGCGGTGGACGGTCCCCCCGGACCCCCGCGGCTCCCCGAGCCCTGGCCGTACGCCGAGTCGCGCCCCGCCCCGTCCGGCGAGCCGGCACCCCCGGCCGGCTCGGCCCCCGTGTCGGACGGGACGGTCCCCGCACCCTCCGGCCCGCCCGCGCCCCCGCGGCCGGGCAGGTCCTCCAGCAGCCGCGTCGCCAGCCGGTCGGCCTGCGCGGCGATCGTCAGCGAGGGGTTCGGGCCCACCGGACCCGGCATCGCCGCCCCGTCGGCGATGTACAGGCCCGGGAACCCGAACACCTCGCCGAAGGCGTCGCAGACGCCCTCGCCCGGGTGCGCCCCCATCGGGGCGCCGCCCAGCGGATGCACCGTGACGATCCGCTTGCGGAACCACATCGGGTTGTCGGCGTAGTGCGCGCCGAGCACGTCCGCGATGCCCTGCATGGTCTTGCGGACGCGGGTGAACAGCGCCTCGCTGGTCTCGGTCGTCCAGTCCGCGGCGAGCCGGCCGCCCTTGAGGCGCAGCCGCCCGTCCGCGGTGTCGCGGCCCATGCCGAGCAGCGGCAGCGAGCTCACCGTCAGCGCCCCGTCCCCGATCAGCTCGGAGATCTCCTTGGACAGGTTGGTGTCCGGCGCGTCCTTGAAGAACTCGGTGAACCGGCCCCACAGGAACTTCACCGCGCGCTCGATCTCGTGGCCGGTGTCGAAGCCCTGCACGATCCAGTCGGCGAACGCCGGGTAGCCGCCGTCCTCGATGTAGGCGCCGCGGCCCGCGCCGGGCACCCCGTCCACCTCGTCCGGCAGCCGGATCGCGGTGGTGATCACCGGGCCGCGCGCGGCGTCCAGCGGCCGGACCCGGTTGCGGTCCTTGGCGTTCAGCAGGAACGTCAGCAGGTCGCCGTTGCCGCTGAACCGGCTGCCGAGCGCCTCGCTCAGCCCCGGGAAGGCCTCCCGCGACCTCAGCAGCAGGAACGTCGTCCCGTAGGTGCCGGCGCCGAGGATCAGCCGGTCGCAGGAGATCGTCATGACCCGCGGCCGCCGCGCTTCGGCGGTGAGGTCGGCGTGGTGGACGTAGTCGACCTCGTACCCGCCGCCCGGCCGCGGCCGGATCGCCTTCACCTCGTGGGAGGTGCGGATGTCGGCGCCGTGGTGCGCCGCCGCCGACAGGTAGGTGTGGTCGAGGCTGTTCTTGGCGCCCTCGTTGCAGCCGATGTCGCACTCGCCGCACAGCCGGCACGTCCGCCGCCCGATTCCGTGGAGGTTGCCGTAAGCGGGGTCGGCGATCGGCAGGCTGATCCCGGGCGTGCCGCCCGGGCGGTCGGCGAAGCTCACCGCCAGCGGCGGCAGCGTGATGTCCAGGCCCAGCTCGGCCGCCGCGTCCTGCATCGCGTGCGTCTTCGGGGTGTCGTCGAACGGCGCCCGGTCCAGCGGGTACGGCGTCGCGCCCAGCATCCGCTCGACCGCGTCGTAGTGCGGGTCCAGGTCGGCGCGGGAGATCGGCCACGACTCGTACCCGCCGCCGCGCATCGGCTGGTCGTGCACGAACCAGTGCTCGTCCTTGCGCAGCAGCACGTTCGCGTAGATCAGCGACCCGCCGCCGAGGCCGGAGGAAACGACCGAGTCGCAGCCCTCGAAGCTCCACACGTCGAACATCCCGTACAGCCCGGCGGCCGGGTCCCAGAACGCGCGGCCCATCTGCGCGGGGGAGCGGGGGAAGCTGCCCGGCGGGTACGGCTGCCCGCGCTCCAGCAGCACCACCTGCCGCCCGGCCTCCGCCAGCCGGTACGCGGTCACCGAGCCGCCGAACCCGGAGCCGACGACGACGGTGTCGGCGTGCTCGACGCTCTCGCGGGGGGCGCCCATGTCAGCCCGCCTTCCGCTTCAGGAAGTCCAGCACCCGCGGGAACACCTCGGCGGCGGACTCGGCGCCCATGAACGGGTCCTGGTGGCCGTATCCGGGGAGGATCTCCAGCTCGTGCAGGCCCGGCGCGACCCGTTCGAGCGTGCGGTGGCAGACGATGTTGGAGTCGGTGAACACGTGGTTGCGGTCTCCGGTGAGGAACAGGATCGGGGTCGTGACGTCCGCGGCGCCCGACAGGTAGTCGGCGGGCAGTCCGGCGTGGCGGGGGTCGCGCGGGTCGTACTTCACCGCGCGGCCGGCCTTCACCATCTTGTGGACGTGCCGGTAGTAGTGGACGCCGACGGCGCCGAACAGGTCCGGCAGCCGGCCGTGCGTGACCGGGGACATCTTCGCGTGCGTGAAGATCGGCTTGCCGCCGCCCCACATGAAGCTGAGCATGTGGCAGGCGGGCTCGTCGCAGGCCGGGTGGAACGGCCCGACCGCCTTGGCGATCATCCAGCCGCGGGTCAGCACCGGCGCGGCGCCGAACCGCGGGTCGAGGTGCGACGGGCCGAGCACGTACTCCAGCACCGCCGGCCCGTACCCGAGCTTGATCTTCGACCAGCGCGACGTCCGCGGCGTCAGCGCGACGCTGTTGCAGGTCAGGCTGGCGATGCCGGTGACGGTGCCGGCGAACACCGCCATCGCGAACGACACCGACCCGAGGCAGTGCGAGATCACGTGCACGCGGCGGCCGTCCCCGATGTGCCGGCGCAGCTCGGCGATCGCCGCCGGATGGTCGTACTGGGCGACGTCGTCGAGGGTGTAGCGGTGCGTCTCGGCGTCGTAGGGGAACCGGCCGCTCATCCGGAAGTCGAGCGCCCACACGTCCCCGAAGCCGGAGTCGTGCAGGAAGTTCACCAGGTTCTCGTGCTCCGGCATGATGTACATGTCGCTGGAGGTCGTGAGCCCGTGCACCAGCAGCACGACGTCGTCGCTGTCGGCGCGGCGGAACCGGGTGAGGTTCAGGCCCAGCCCGTCCTCGGTCGCGAAGGGGTGCACGGAGACCTCGGCGTCGGCGACGCCCGCGAGCGTGAAGCGCGCGATCCGCTGGTCCATGGCATTTCCCTCCGGCTTCCTGACGCCCCAACCTTGCCAAACGCGGCCGTCCGCCCGGCATCGTGGAGAACCCGTACTTACGTGTGATGGGGGACGAGGGGTCCCGTATGACCACGTACGTGCATTAAGAGGCCCGGCGGGCGCCGCCGGTTCACCGTCGTCTCGCGTTCGTCAGGCGGGTAAGGGCCGCGGCACCGGCCGCCGCCGGTTCATCCGGGCCGGTTCATGGCGGTCGCGACCCCGACCCGGGACGGGACGCCGATCTTGGCGAACACCCGGGACAGGTGCGTCTCGACGGTGCGGACGCTGAGGTACAGCCGCTCGGCGATCTGCTGGTTGCTGCATCCCTCGGCGACGAGCAGCGCGATCTCGTGCTCGCGCGGCGACAGCCCGAACGGCGGCTCGTCCTTGCCGGCGCCCTTGCCGCGGCCCTTGGCGGGGGCGGTGCGGGCGCCGCCCGGCACCCGGACGCCGAGCCGCCGCTGCTCCCGGACGGCCTGCGCGTGCAGCCCGCGCATCCCGCACTCCTCGAAGACCTCGACCGCGGCGCGCAGCCGCTCGCGGGCCTCGCCGCGCTCCCCGGCCGCCGCGTGCGCGATCCCCGCGGTCAGGTCGGCGCGCGCGGCCTCCGGGCGGCGTCCAGCGTCCGCCAGCATTCCGGCCGCCTCCGCCGCGAGCCGCGCGGCGCCGGCGGGGTCGGCCACCCGGACGGCGTGCGCGCGCGCCAGCCGCGCCAGCCCGGTGTCACCGGTCAGCGCCGGGTGCGCGATGGCCTCGGCGATGTCGGCCCAGCCGGCGGCGCCCTCGCCGTCCCCGAGGGCGGCGCGCGCGCAGGCCAGCTGCTCGGCGCACATCACCAGCGTGCTGAAGTCGAGACCGTTCGTGCCGTCCCCGCAGGCCGCGATCAGGGCCTCGGCGCCCTCCTCGGCGCGGCCCGCGTTGATCGTCGCGATGGCGCGCGAGACGTGCGCCATGTGCGTCCACCACTCGCCCGACCCGGTGTCGCAGCCGACGGCCTCCTCGGCGGCTCGCAGCGCCCGGTCGTGGTCGCCCGTCCAGCTCGCCGTCAGGCACTGCTGGATCAGCCCGTACGCCATCACCTCGGGGGAGCGCAGCTCGCGGCCGACCGCGGTGGCCTCGTCGGCGGCCGCCGCGGCCTCCTCCAGCCGGCCCTGCAGCAGCAGGACCCGGGACTGCCCGGCCAGCATGTAGCCGAGGATGAACGTCTGCCCCGTCGCGCGGGTGATCGACACCAGCCGGGTGGCGTGCCGGAGCGCGCTGTCGTGCAGGCCGAGGAACGCCTCGGCGAACACCAGCCAGATCATGTAGTCCAGGCAGTCGGCGAAGTCGCCGTCGGAGGCGGCGGAGAACCGCTGGTCGGCGGCCTCGGCGTAGGCGATCGCCTCGGCCACCTCGCCGCGCCCGTACGACACCATCGGCCGCATCGCCGCGACCGCGGCGATCAGCCCCGGGCCCCACTGCGGCGCGCTCTCGGGAATCGTCTCCAGGACGGCGTGCGAGCCGCGGGTGTCGATCCGCTGGATCCGGTCGGCGACCAGGCGGATGCGCAGCAGCACCGCCTCGGGGGTCTGCCGGTCGGTGATGCGGCGCAGCTCGTCCAGCACCAGGGCGCGGGCCTCGTGGATGCGGCCGAGCTGCCGGTCCATCACCGCGCACAGCTGCACCGTGCGGGCGCGCCGGACGGTGTCGTCCGGCGGCAGCAGGCTCAGCAGCGTGCGGGCCGTCTCGCGGCCCTCCTCGGCGTGCCCGCTGACCGCCTGCGCGTGCGCCAACTCCACCAGCAGCTGGATCCGGTCGGGGTAGGCGCCGTCGCCCGCCGTGCCGTTGGCGGACGCGCCGGAGGCGTCCGTGCCGTCCGGCATCAGGCGCAGCGCGGCCTCCAGCCAGTACGCGGCGGTGCCGGGCGCTTGGAGCGCGACAACGCGGGCCGCCTCGACGAGCGTCCAGATCGCCTCCCGGTCGCCGAACCGCGCCGACCGCAGCACGTGGTGGGCACGGACCGCCGCCGGTGCGCCGAGCGCGGCGAGCCGCGCCGACACCCGCGAGTGCGCCGCGAACCGCCAGCCCGCCGCCGTCGAGGCGTACGCGACGTGCCGCACGAGCGGATGCCGGAACCGGAACCGGCCGCCCGCGGTCGGGCGGACCACGTCCGCGGCGGTCAGCGCGTCCAGCGCGGCGAGCGCGTCCTCCTGCGGCATCTCCGCGGCGACCGCCGCCAGCTCCGGCTCGAACACGTCCGCCGCGACGGCGGCGCCGCGCGCCATCAGCAGCGCCTCGGGCGGCAGCGCGCTCAGCTCGACCTGCAGGGCGGTCCGGACGGCGGGCGGCACCTCGGTGAGGTTCGCGACGCCCCGCTCCCAGTCGTGCCGCTCGATCCCGTCCTCGCCGAGGAGGCGGTCGTCGTGGCGGCCCATCCGGGCCAGCGCCTCCAGGTAGAACGGGTTGCCGCCGCTGGCCTTGTAGAGCTGCTCGCAGCGGTTGCGGGAGACGTCCGGGCCGAGGAACTCCGCCACCTCGTCGCGGTTCAGCGGCTCCACCGGCACCCGGGTGCCGACGGGCCCGGCGGCGTCCGCCAGCGCCGCCAGCCGCGGCGACGCCTGCGCGGGCCGGTAGGCGACCGCGACCAGCACGTTCGCGCGCGGCGGGTGCCGGACGAGGTGGTCCATCAGCTCGATCGTGGCGTCGTCGGCCCAGTGCAGGTCGTCGAGGATCAGCACCAGCCCGGCCGGCGCGGCCAGCCGTTCCAGCAGGTGCCGCACGCTGCGGTGCACCTGGTAGCGGGCGACCGGGTCGGCGGCCCCGTCGGGGGCGTGCCCGGCGTCCGGGCCGGCGACGCGGTCGGCGAGCGCGGGGAAGACGGTGCCGAGCAGCCGCAGCGCGGTGGGCGACAGGTCGGGGACGTCGTCCTCCAGCCGGTCGTCGAGCGCGTCGACGACGGCGCCGAACGGCATCTCCTGCTCGAACTCGGCGGCGCGCCCGGCCAGGAAGGGCAGCTTGCGGGCGTTCGCACCGTCGGCCAGCTCGTTCAGCAGCCGGGTCTTGCCGGCGCCGGGCTCGCCGACCAGCGCGAGGAAGCCGTAGCCCGTGGCGGCCGCGTCCAGGGCGCGGTCCAGCGCGCCGAGCGCGTCCTGTCGCCCCACCAGCGGAGCACCGGCGTCGCTCATGTCACACCCCAACAGAGACAGGCGGCCGACACGCCGTGATCATGCTTGTCGTCGTTGTTCCCGGTCCTTCAAGCGGGTTTTACCTTATCGGGTCGAACGTCAATAGGAGCGGGACAACACGCCCCGCGCGTCCCTGCTATCAACCGCCGACGCGCCCCGCGTGTCAACCGGGGGGAGCCAAACCGTCCCGGGAACGTGACATTCCTGTCCGCGGGTCAGCGGTCGAGGCCGAGGCGGGCGGCGGCCCCGTCCCAGCGGGCGCCGTCGCCCGCCGGCTCGTACCGGCGGAGCGGCTGCGTCGCCGCGACCAGCGCGCGGGACTCGGCGAGGGAGCCCGCGAGGCCGTGCGCGCGGGCCTGGGTGAGGACGTTGCCGAGCGCGGTCGCCTCGACCGGCCCGGCCACGACCGGCAGCCCGGACGCGTCGGCGGTCAGCCGGCACAGCAGCTCGTTGCGGCTGCCGCCGCCGACCAGGTGCACGACGTCGATCTCCTGCCCGGACAGCCGGGACGCCTGCCGGAGCGTCGCGCGGTGGGCGAGGGCGAGGCTGTCCATGACGCAGCGGACGGTCTCGGCGCGGGACGCGGGCTCGGGGAACCCGCGGCGCCGGCAGTGCGCGGCGATCCGCGCGGGCATGTCGCCCGGCGGCAGGAACTCGGGGTCGTCGGGGTCGATGAGGCTGCGCAGGCCCGGGACGTCCGCGGCCTCGGCGAGCAGGGCCGGCAGGTCGGGGTTCCCCCACGCGCGCATCGACTCCTGCAGCAGCCACAGCCCCATGACGTTGCGCAGGTAGCGGACGGTGCCGTCCACGCCGCCCTCGTTGGTGAAGTTCGCCTTGCGGCTCGCCTCGGTCAGCACGGGCTCGCGCAGCTCCACGCCGACCAGCGACCAGGTGCCGCAGGAGATGTAGGCGAACCGGTCGGTGGTCGCGGGCACGGCGGCGACGGCGGACGCCGTGTCGTGCGACCCGACCGCCACGACCGGGAGCGTCGGCGGGCGGCCGGTCTCCTCCGCCACGTCCGGGCGCAGCGTCCCGAGCACCTCGCCGGGCTCGCGGATCGGCGGCAGGATCCCGGCGGGCAGGCCGAGGCGGGCGAGCAGGTCGCGCGACCAGGCGCCGTCCCGCACGTCCAGCAGGCCCGTCGTGGACGCGTTGGTCCGCTCGGCGCCGACCGCGCCGGTCAGCCAGTGCGCCAGCAGGTCGGGGACCATCAGCAGCGTGGCGGCGCGCGACAGGTCGTCGGCGGCGAGCTGGTAGACGGTGTTGAACGGCAGGAACTGCAGGCCGGACGTCTGGTAGAGCAGGTCGTCGCCGACCTCGGCGCGGATCCGGTCCATGACGCCGTCGGTGCGGGCGTCGCGGTAGTGGACGGGGTTGCCGATCAGCCTGCCGTCGGCGTCGAGCAGCCCGTAGTCGACGGCCCACGAGTCGATGCCGACCGACGCGAGCCCGGCCGGCGCGGCGCGCAGCCCGTCGAGGACGTTGCCGTACAGGCCGAGGACGTCCCAATGCAGGGTGCCGTTGACGCGGACCGGCCGGTTCGGGAACCGCCGGACCTCCTCCAGCTCCAGCGTGCCGGGCCCGACCCGTCCGGCCATCACGCGCCCGCTGGACGCGCCGAGGTCCACGGCGGCGAACGTCTCCGTCATTCGTGTCTCCTGTGGGGGGACGACCCCCCACGCCCCCCGGTTCGCTTCGCTCATTCTGAGATCACGACTTCCAGAGTGCGGGGCCCGTGCACGCCCTCGACGCGCGACAGCTCGATGTCGCTGGTCGCGGACGGCCCGGACACGAACGTCAGCGGGCGGTGCGGGTCGAGCCGCTCCAGCGCCTCCGGCACGTCCGGCGCCACCTGGCCGGCGAGCACGACGATCAGGTGGTAGTCGGGGACGAGCGACAGCGCGCGCGGGCCCTGCGCCGGGCCGTGGTCCAGGACGATCGTCCCGGTCTCGGCGATCGCGGCGGCGCAGCCGGTGACGGCGCCCGCGAGCCCGTCGAGGGCGGCGACGTCCGGCCCGCGCATCAGGTCGCCGGCGACCTGCGCCGTCCACTCCTCCGGCAGGTCCGCCGGGATCCCGTAGACCCCGGGGCGGGCGGCCAGGCGCTCGGCGACCGTCGCGGCCAGCTCCGCCGCCGGGACGCGCACGACCGTCGCGCGGTAGTCGGCGACCCGCTCGGCGAACAGGTCCAGCACGCCGTCCTCGTGGTGGCGGCGCAGGTAGCCGCGGTCGATCGCGGCGTACCCGGCGGCGACCTCGGCGGCCGGGCGCGCCGGCACGATCCCGTCGATCCGGCGGAGGACGTCTTCGCGCGCGCTCACTGCTCGTTCCCTTCCGTGCGGCCGCCGTTCGTCCGCTTCCACCAGGCGCGGAACGACTCGGGCGGTGGTGCGGGGGCGTCCCGCGTCTCGGTCCAGGCGTTCAGCGGTCCGGGCAGCCGCCGGATCCGGCCGCGCGGCGCGACGATCCGGCGGCTCGCCGACGCGGCGCGCTGCGCGAGCGCGAGCCGGGTGGGGGACCGCAGCGTCCATCCGGCCGCCGTCATCGCGACCCGTTCGAGGGGATGGCGCGGCCCGCTCTCCACCGCGCGGGCCCGCAGGTGCACCAGCACCTCGGGGATGTCGATGGCGACCGGGCACGCCTCGAAGCACGCCCCGCACAGCGACGACGCGTACGGCAGCGACGCGTCCACCTCCGACCCGATGCCCCTGATCTGCGGCGACAGGATCGCGCCGATCGGGCCGGGGTAGGGCGAGCCGTAGGCGTGGCCGCCGGCGCGCTGGTAGACCGGGCACACGTTCAGGCACGCCGAGCAGCGGATGCAGCGCAGCGCCTGCCGGCCCACCTCGTCGGCGAGCGTGTCGGTGCGGCCGTTGTCCAGCAGCACCAGGTGGAACGTCCGCGGCCCGTCGCCGGGGTGCACGCCCGTCCACGCGGACGTGTAGGGGTTCATCCGCTCGGCGGTCGACGAGCGGGGGAGCAGCTGGAGGAACACCTCCAGGTCGCGCCAGCTCGGCACGATCTTCTCCACGCCCATCACCGAGATCAGCGTCTCGGGCATGGTCAGGCACATCCGGCCGTTGCCCTCCGACTCCAGCACGACGAGCGTGCCGGTGTCGGCGACCGCGAAGTTCACCCCGGAGATCCCGACCTTCGCCGACAGGAACTTGGCGCGCAGGTGCCGCCGCGCCGCCTCCGCCAGCGCGGCGGGGGAGTCGGTGAGGCCGTCGGGGACGTCCTCCATCTCGCGCAGGAAGATGTCGCGGATGTCGGACCGGTTCCGGTGGATCGCGGGAACGAGGATGTGCGACGGCCGGTCGTGCCCGAGCTGGACGATCAGCTCCGCGAGGTCGGTCTCGTAGGCGGTGATGCCGTCCTCGGCGAGCGCCTCGTTCAGCCCGATCTCCTGCGTGGCCATCGACTTGACCTTGACGACCTCGGTCTCGCCGGTCGCCTTCACCAGGTCCGCGACGATCCGGTTGGCCTCGGCGGCGTCGCGCGCCCAGTGCACCGTCCCGCCCGCCTCGGTGACCTTCTCCTCCAGCAGCCGCAGGTAGTGGCCCAGGTTGGCGAGGACGTGGTCCTTGATCTGCTTGCCCGCCTCGCGCAGCGCCGGCCAGTCGTCCAGCTCGGCGACGGCGGCGGCGCGCTTGTCGCGGATCGTGGTGGTGGCGTGCGCGAGGTTGCCGCGCAGCCGGGTGTCGGCCACCGCGCGGCGCGCCGCGTCGGGGAACGACGGCATCCCGACATAGGTCGGCATCGCTTCGGCGCTCATGGTGTGGGCTCCTCCTCGGTGGAGGCGAGGATCTCGGCCAGGTGGACCGTCCGCACCCCCGCGCGGGTGCGCGACAGCGCGCCCCCGATGTGCATCAGGCACGAGTTGTCGGCGGCGCACAGCACCTCCGCCTTCGTCTCCCGCACGGCGGTGACCTTGTCCGCGCACATCGCGGCCGACACCTCGGAGTTCTTCAGCGCGAACGTCCCGCCGAACCCGCAGCACTCCCGCGCGTCCGGCAGGTCGACCAGGTCGATGCCGCGGACCTCGCGCAGCAGCCGCTGCGGCCGGTCGCCGACGTGCAGCATCCGCAGCGAGTGGCAGGTCGGGTGGTAGGTGACGCGGTGCGGGAAGTAGGCGCCGACGTCGGTGACGCCGAGGACGTCGACCAGGAACTCCGACAGCTCGTACACGCGGGACGCGACGCCGGCGGTGCGCGGCGCCAGCCTCGGGTGCCAGTCGCGGATCATCGCGCCGCACGACGCCGACGGCGTCACGACCGCGTCGTAGGGGTCGAACGTCTCGGCGAAGCCCTTCACCATGTGCAGCGCCTGCGTGCGGTAGCCGGTGTTGAGGTGCATCTGCCCGCAGCACGTCTGCGCCTCAGGGAACTCCACTTCGTGGCCGAGCCGCCGCAGCAGCCGCACCATCGCGCGCCCGGTTCCGGGATACATCGTGTCGTTCACGCACGTCAGGAACAGTGCGACCTTCATGCCGAGTTGCTCTCCCGGTCGTCGGCGGCGGCCCGGCTGGACTCGCGGACCACCAGCTCGGGCTGGAACATGACCTGCTGGTGGGCGTGCCCGCCGGACTCGTCGCACTCCTCGAGCAGCAGCTCGGTCGCGATGCGTCCGAGCTGGTAGGTGGGCTGGCGCACCGAGCTCAGCGGGACGGCCGCCGCCGCCGAGAACTCGATGTCGTCGTACCCGATGAGCGCCACGTCAGTCGGCACCTTCACGCCGGCCTGCTGCAGTACCCGCAGCACGCCGAGGGCCAGCAGGTCGTTGGCGCAGAAGATCGCCTCGGGCAGCGGGGCGCCGGAGTCCAGCAGCCGCCGCGCCGCCTCCTGCCCGGCGCGGGCGTTCATCGCGCCGACGGACACCTCGCGCAGCACGTCGCGGCCGAGGCCCGCGGCGCGCAGCGCCCGCAGCGCGCCGCGCCGCCGGTCCGCGCACTGCCGCAGGCCCGGCGGGCCCGTGACGAACCCGAGCGTGCGGGCGCCGTCCTCCAGCAGGTGCGTCACCGCGAGCTCGCCGCCCGCGACGTCGTCGACGGCGACCGAGCACTGGTTGGCGCGCGGCGTCGGATGGTCCAGCAGGACGACCGGCACGCCGCGGTCGCGCAGCCGGTCGGCGTTGCCGCCCTCGTCGCCGACCGGGGTCAGCAGCACGCCGCGGACCCGCTGCTCGGCGAGCACCCGCAGGTTGCGCTGCTCGCGCTCGTCGGACTCGCCGGAGGAGGACAGGATCACCGCGTAGCCGCGCTCGCTGGCGACGTCCTCGACGCCGCGCGCGACGTCGGTGAAGAACGGGTTGGCGAGGTCCAGCACCATCAGGCCGATCGTGCTGGAGTGCCCGGCGCGCAGCGTGGACGCCGACCCGTTGCGGACGAACCCGAGCTCCACGATGGCCTGCTCGACCCGGGCGCGGGTCGCCGCGGCGACCCGCTCGGGCCGGTTGAGCACGTTGGAGACGGTTCCCGGCGAGACGCCGGCGTGCGCCGCGACCTGCTTGATGCCGACCGCGCGGCCGTTGCCGGCGGCGCCCGCCGCAGTGCCCGGCGTGCCGCCCGCCGCGGTGCTCGCTCGGGGGCGCCCGGTGTCGTCTGTGCTCAATCTGTGCCCCCGGGTCGCTCCGCTGGTGTGCCGCCGCTCACTTTGGGTCATGGCATTAAAACGTGTCAACCCCGCTGTCGGAAGTCGCCGGGCCCAAACCCCGCTGTCCGGACCCGGACGGGAGGAACTTCGCAAACTCGCCGACGCCCGGCCGCACAAGGGTTTTCGCAGCGTTCCGGGGGGTCCGGGCCGAAGTCCCCCCTTGACGAGTGCTCCGGCTCACATCTAGCGTCCTCCGCAACATCCCGTTAAAACGTTTTTCATCCATCCGTCACAGACTCCCCGTGCGAGGAGGGTGGCCATGAGTGCACCCGGCAGGTCGACGCCGCCGACATTGGCACTGGTCAACGTGAGTAAGTCGTTCGGCGCCGTGCGAGCCCTGCAGGGCGTCACCCTCGAGCTGCACGCCGGTGAGGTGCACGCCCTCGCCGGCGAGAACGGCGCGGGCAAGTCGACCGTCGTAAAAACGTTCGCAGGCGTGCACCGCCCCGACGCGGGCGAGGTCCGCGTCGACGGCGAGCCCGCCGCGTTCAACGGTCCCGCCGACGCGCAGGCCGCCGGCGTCGCCGTCATCTACCAGGAGCCCACCCTGTTCCCGGACCTGTCGGTCGCGGAGAACATCTTCATGGGCCGCCAGCCGCGCGCCGGGCTCGGCCGCATCGACCGCCGCACCATGCACGCCGAGGCCGCGAAGCTGTTCCGGCGGCTCGGCGTCGCGCTGGACCCGCAGCAGCCCGCCCGCGGCCTGTCGATCGCCGACCAGCAGGTCGTCGAGATCGCCAAGGCCATCTCCCGGGACGCGCGGGTGCTCATCATGGACGAGCCGACCGCCGCGCTCACCGGCCAGGAGGTCGAGCGGCTGTTCAACGTGACCCGCACGCTGCGCGAGCAGGGCTGCGCGATCCTGTTCATCTCGCACCGGCTGGAGGAGATCTTCGAGATCTGCCAGCGGGTCACCACGCTGCGCGACGGCACCTACATCGGCACCGACCTGGTCGCCGACCTCACCGCCGACGACCTCGTCCGCCGCATGGTCGGCCGCGACCTGGACGCGCTCTACCCCAAGCAGGACGTGGCGCCCGGCGAGGTCGCGCTGAAGGTCAGCCGGCTCACCCGCGAGGGCGCCTTCACCGACGTCTCCTTCGAGGTGCGGCGCGGCGAGATCGTCGCGCTGGCCGGGCTGGTCGGCGCGGGCCGCAGCGAGGTCGCCCGCGCGATCTTCGGGGTGGACCGCTGGGACGCCGGCGGCGTGGAGGTGGCGGGGGAGAAGCTGCCGCCCGGCAGCCCGACCGCCGCGATGGCGGCCGGCCTCGCGCTCGTCCCCGAGGACCGCCGCCAGCAGGGCCTGGTGATGGACATGTCCATCGAGCGCAACATGGGCCTCACCCAGCTGCGCTCGCTGCGCAAGGAGACCGGCCGCGGCCCGCTCATCTCCCGGAAGGTCGAGCGCGACCGCGCCGCCGACTGGGCGCTGCGGCTCCAGCTCAAGTACGCCCGCCTCAGCGACACCGTCGGCGTCCTGTCGGGCGGCAACCAGCAGAAGGTCGTGCTCGCCAAGTGGCTCGCCACCGAGCCGACCGTGCTCATCGTGGACGAGCCGACCCGCGGCATCGACGTCGGCACCAAGGCCGAGGTGCACCGGCTGCTGTCGGAGCTGGCCGCGCAGGACCTCGCGGTGCTGATGATCTCCTCCGACCTGCCGGAGGTGATCGGCATGGCCGACCGCGTCCTGGTCATGCACGAGGGCCGGCTCACCGCCGAGATCGCCCGCGCGGACGCGACCGAGGAGACCGTGATGGCCGCCGCGACCGGGCGCGCCGGAACCGGAAAGGCGGCCTGACCCATGACCGTGCTCACCCAGTCCCCGGCCAAGCCGGGCTCCGGCGGACCGCCCGGCGGCGGCCGCCGCCTGGTCGAGCTGGTGCTGCGCGCCCGCGAGCTGAGCATCCTCGGCGCGCTGATCGTGCTGGTCCTCGGCACCGAGCTCGCGAACCACCGGTTCCTGTCCGGGCAGGGCGTCAAGGACATCTTCCTCAACGCCTCCATCCTGGCGCTGCTCGCCGTCGGCCAGTCGATGGTGGTCGTCACCCGCAACATCGACCTGTCGGTCGGCTCCGTCGTCGGGCTCGTCGCGTTCACCACCGGCAAGTTCGCCTCCGGCGGCGACCGCAACGTGGTGCTGGTGGTGCTGCTCGGCGTCGCCATCGGGCTCGCCTGCGGGCTGGTCAACGGCCTGCTCGTCAGCTTCTGCAAGGTGCCCGCCCTGGTCGTGACGCTCGGCACCCTCTACGTCATCCAGGGCCTCGACTACAAGATCGCGCACGGTGAGCAGATCGGCGCCGCGGACCTGCCGTCCTCGGTGCTGTCGCTCGGCAACGACTCCGTCCTCGGCGTCCCGTACCTGCCGGTCATCACCGTCGTCGTGATGCTGCTGATGGGCTACTACCTGCGCTCCTACTCCTCCGGACGGGAGTTCTACGCGATCGGGTCCAGCCCCGAGGCGGCGAACCTCGCCGGCATCTCGCTGCGCCGCCGGGTCCTCACCGCCTACCTCGTCAGCGGCGGCCTCGCCGGCCTCGCCGGGGTGCTGTGGCTGGCCCGGTTCGGCACCGTCGTCGCCGACGCGGCGCACGGCTGGGAGCTGAAGGTCGTCAGCGCCGTCGTCGTCGGCGGCGTCGCGATCACCGGCGGCGTCGGCACCGTGTACGGGGCGGCGCTCGGCGCGCTGCTGCTCACCACCATCGGCAGCGTGCTGGTGGTGCTCAAGGTCAACTCGTTCTGGCAGGACGCCATCACCGGCGTCCTCCTGCTGCTGGCGATCAGCGTGGACCGGCTGCTGGCCCTGCGCGTCACCAAGGCGCTCAAGCAGCGGTCGCTGGAGTCCGGGGCGCACCGCGACGACGGCCCCGCCGCCCCGTCCGCCGGATCCCCCGCGTCCTCCGCCGCGACCGCGCCGGCGACCGGGGACGAGGCGCCGAAAGGAAAGGTGTCGTGAGCACTGACACGAAGAGCGCCCCGCGCGGGATCGCCCTCGGCCGGCTGCTGCGGTGGGAGACCGCCGTCACCGCGCTGCTGGTGATCGTTTTCGCCGGCGGCGCCGGGTTCTCGCCCGACTTCGCCAACACCGACAACCTGTCGTTCGCGCTCGGCGACCTGAGCGAGATCGCGCTCATCGCGCTGCCGATGACGCTGCTGGTGGTGTGCGGGCAGGTCGACCTGTCGGTCGCGTCCGTGCTCGGCCTGTGCAGCGCGCTCACCGGCAAGATGTGGGACCACGGCATGGCGATCGAGACGATCATCCCGATCGTGCTGGTCGTCGGCGTCGTCTGCGGCCTGGTCAACGGGCTGCTGGTCACCCGGCTCGGGCTGCCCTCGCTCGCGGTGACGATCGGCACCATGACCCTGTACCGGGGCCTGGCGTACGTGGTGCTCGGCACCGAGGCGATCTCGGAGTTCCCCACCCGGTACACCAACCTCGCGACCGAGTCGATCCCCGGCACGCCGATCCCGTACCCGATCGCGCTGTTCGCCCTCCTCGCGGTCGTCACCGCGGTGGTGCTGCACGCCACCGGCGTCGGGCGGTCGCTGTTCGCGATCGGCTCGCAGGAGGACGCGGCGTACTTCGCCGGCATCCGGGTCAAGCGCCTCAAGCTGATCCTGTTCGTGGTGTCCGGGCTCGTCGCCGGGTTCGCCGGCATCGTCTACACGCTCCGCTACGGCAGCGCCCGCGCCGACAACGGCCTCGGCCTGGAGCTCACCGTCATCGCGGCGGTGCTGCTCGGCGGCATCGACTTCGACGGCGGCAAGGGCACCCTCGGCGGCGTCATCGCCGCGGTGCTGCTCATCGGCCTGCTGCGCAACCTGCTGATGCTGAACGACGTCTCCACCGAGGTCCAGTCGATCGTCACCGGGCTGCTGCTCATCATCAGCGTCCTCACGCCGCGGCTGATCGCCGTGGTGCGCGAGGCACAAGGCCGGCGGCGGGGCGCGCGACCCGCGGTCCCCGCCGCCGCACCATGACCCCCGGCGAAGCCGGCCGGGGGTGTGAGGGGTCGTCCCCCCTCGAGAAGCACCGACCCGCGTCCCCCGCCGCGTCCGATATCCCACCCCAGAGCACGACCTGGAATCCCGAAAGGCACTCGTGATGACCCTTCGTTTGCGCGCCCCGCGCCGCCTCGTGGCCGTCGCGTCCGCGGGCGCACTCGCCCTCTCCCTCGCCGCGTGCGGCGGCACGACCAAGGACTCCTCGTCCGACTCGGGGAACAAGGCCGCCGCGGGCGACGGCAAGGCGGACCCGAACGCGCCCCTCAAGAAGGGCCTGAAGATCGCGTTCCTGCCCAAGCAGGTGAACAACCCCTACGAGACGATCGTCGACAACGCCGGCATCGCCGCCGCCAAGGAGTACGGCGGCGAGGCCAAGGAGGTCGGCCCGTCCGACGCGTCGGCGTCCTCGCAGGTGTCCTACATCAACACGCTGATCCAGCAGCGGCACGACGCGATCCTGATCGCGGCCAACGACCAGAACGCGGTGTGCGGCCCGCTCAAGCAGGCCATGGCCAAGAAGATCAAGATCGTCGCGTACGACTCCGACACCGCGCCCGAGTGCCGCAACGTGTTCATCAACCAGGCCAGCTCGGAGGAGATCGGCCGCAGCGAGGTCAAGCTGCTGGCCGACCAGATCGGCGGCAAGGGCGACATCGCGATCCTGTCGGCGACCGCGAACGCCACCAACCAGAACACCTGGATCAAGTACATGCAGGACGAGCTGAAGAAGCCGGAGTACTCCGGCATGAAGCTCGTCAAGATCGCCTACGGTGACGACGACGACCAGAAGTCGTTCCAGCAGACGCAGGGCCTGCTGCAGGCGTACCCGAACCTGAAGGGCATCATCTCGCCCACCACGGTCGGCATCGCGGCCGCCGCCCGCTACATCGACGGCTCCAAGTACAAGGGCAAGGTCACGCTGACCGGCCTCGGCACGCCGGACCAGATGCGCAAGTTCATCAAGGACGGCACGGTCAAGTCGTTCGAGCTGTGGGACCCGAAGAACCTCGGCTACCTCGCGTCCTACGCCGCGGCGGCGCTGTCGTCCGGGCAGATCACCGGCAAGCAGGGCGAGACGTTCAAGGCCGGCAAGCTCGGCGAGCGCACCATCGGCGCCAACGGCGAGGTCATCCTCGGCCCGCCGACGGTCTTCGACGCCAAGAACATCGACCAGTACCACTTCTGAGTTGCGAACCGTCCCCGCCGGTGACGGCGGGGACGGTCGACGAAGACGCTCGAACGGCGTCTGCTTCCTGGTCAACTACCGCAACCCAGTTGGGGGGACGGCTTATGACTCGTGTCCGCCACCGGCTGTGGCGTGTCGGTCGCATGAGGACGGTTGACTGCGCCCCACGACTGGAAACCCAGCCTCGCAGCGGCGACCGGGTGACTGGAGAACCGTTCCCCGGAGTCCGGGTGCGTTCAGTCCGTCGCCGCAACGTTACTGATGGTAGTGGAGTTTTGGTAGCGGGAGGAGAGCTTTCGTGAAACGCGTCTGCTTTCTGCTCCAGGTCCGGCGCGAATGCCTGGAGGAGTACAAGCAGCAGCACACGGCTGTGTGGCCCGACATGCTCGCAGCGCTGCGCGACACCGGCTGGCGCAACTACTCGCTATTTCTGCGCGAGGACGGCCTCCTTGTCGGCTACCTGGAGACCGACGACTTCGAGGCGGCACAGGAGGCGATGGCCCGCACGGACGTCAATGCCCGCTGGCAGGCGGAGATGGCGCAGTACTTCGAGGACCTCGACGGCCGCCCCGACGAGGGGATGCGGCCGCTCCCCGAGATCTTCCACCTGGATTGAAAGAGGTAATCGTGAACGACACCAGCGCGGTGAAGGACGCCCTGCGCCGCCAGCAGATCGAGACTCCCTCCTGGGCGTACGGCAACTCGGGGACCCGGTTCAAGGTCTTCGCCCAGCAGGGGGTGCCGCGCACCCCGCAGGAGAAGATCGACGACGCCGCGCAGGTGCACCGCTTCACCGGTGTCGCGCCGAGCGTCGCCGTGCACATCCCGTGGGACAAGGTGGACGACTACGCCGCGCTGGCCGCGCACGCCAAGGAGCGCGGGGTGCGGATCGGCGCGGTGAACACCAACGTCTTCCAGGACGACGACTACAGGCTCGGCAGCGTCACCAACCCCGACCCGAAGGTCCGCCGCAAGGCCCTGGACCACCTGCTCGAATGCGTCGACATCATGGACGCGGTCGGGTCGAAGGACCTGAAGCTGTGGTTCTCCGACGGGACGAACTACCCGGGCCAGGACGACATCCGCACCCGGCAGGACCGGATGGCCGAGGCGCTCGCCGCCGTCTACGAGCGGCTCGGCGACGACCAGCGGTTCCTGCTGGAGTACAAGCTGTTCGAGCCGGCGTTCTACATGACCGACCTGCCGGACTGGGGCACGTCCTACGCGCACTGCCTCAAGCTCGGGCCGAAGGCGCAGGTCGTCGTGGACACCGGGCACCACGCGCCCGGCACCAACATCGAGTTCATCGTGGCGTTCCTGCTGCGCGAGGGGAAGCTCGGCGGGTTCGACTTCAACTCCCGCTTCTACGCCGACGACGACCTGATGGTGGGCGCCGCCGACCCGTTCCAGCTGTTCCGGATCATGTACGAGGTGGTGCGGGGCGGCGGCTACGACCCGGAGACGGGCGTGGCGTTCATGCTCGACCAGTGCCACAACATCGAGCCGAAGATCCACGGCCAGATCCGCTCGGTGATGAACGTGCAGGAGGCCACCGCGAAGGCGCTGCTGGTGGACGGCGACGCGCTGCGCGCCGCGCAGGAGTCCGGCGACGTGCTGGCGGCGAACGCGGTGTTCATGGACGCCTACAACACCGACGTGCGGCCGCTGCTGGCGGAGCTGCGCGAGGAGATGGGCCTGCACCCGGACCCGGTCGCCGCCTACCAGGCGTCCGGCTACTTCGAGCGCGTCGTCGCCGAGCGCAAGGACGGCCAGGCCGCCGGCTGGGGCGCCTGACACCGCCGATTCCGACACGCCGCCGATTCCGACAAGCCGTCGATTCCGACAAGCCGTCCGATAAGGAGAGAGCACCGATGACCACTCCACCCGAGGTGGAGCAGCTGCTGGAACGGGCCAACACGCTCGGCTCGGACCCGCGCAACACCAACTACGCGGGCGGGAACGCCTCGGCGAAGGGCACCGTCACCGATCCCGTGACGGCCCGCGACGTCGAGCTGATGTGGGTGAAGGGCTCCGGCGGCGACCTCGGCACGCTCACCGAGAAGGGCCTCGCGGTCCTGCGCCTCGACCGGATGCGCGCGCTCGTCGACGTCTACCCGGGCGTCGAGCGCGAGGACGAGATGGTCGCCGCGTTCGACTATTGCCTGCACGGCAAGGGCGGCGCGGCGCCGTCCATCGACACCGCGATGCACGGCCTCGTCGAGGCGGCGCACGTCGACCACCTGCACCCTGACTCCGGGATCGCGATCGCGACCGCCGCCGACGGCGAGGAGCTGACCCGGCGGATCTTCGGCGACCGGGTCGCGTGGGTGCCGTGGCGGCGCCCCGGCTTCCAGCTCGGCCTCGACATCGCCGCGATCAAGAAGGCGAACCCGCAGGCCATCGGCGTGATCCTCGGCGGGCACGGCATCACCGCGTGGGGCGCGACGAGCGAGGAGTGCAAGGCCAACTCGCTCGACATCATCCGCACCGCCGAGGCGTACATCGCCGAGCACGGCAAGGCCGACCCGTTCGGCGAGGTGATCCACCCGACGCCGCCGCAGGACGAGCGGCACGCCCGCGCCGCCGCGCTGTTCCCGCTGATCCGCGGGCTGGCGTCCACGGACCGGCCGCAGGTCGGGCACTACACCGACGCCGAGGCCGTCCTCGACTTCGTCTCCCGCGCCGAGCACCCGCGGCTCGCCGCGCTCGGCACGTCCTGCCCGGACCACTTCCTGCGCACCAAGGTCCGCCCGATGGTGCTGGACCTGCCGCCGGACGCGCCGCTCGACGACGTCAAGGCCCGGCTGAAGGAGCTGCACGCCGCGTACCGCGAGGAGTACGCGGCCTACTACGACCGGCACGCCGCGCCGGACTCGCCGCCGATGCGCGGCGCCGACCCGGCGATCGTGCTGGTCCCGGGCGTCGGGATGTTCTCGTTCGGCGCGAACAAGCAGACGGCGCGGGTCGCCGGCGAGTTCTACGTCAACGCGATCAACGTGATGCGCGGCGCGGAGGCGCTGTCGTCGTACGCGCCGATCGACGAGGCGGAGAAGTTCCGCATCGAGTACTGGGAGCTGGAGGAGGCCAAGCTCCGCCGGATGCCGAAGCCGAAGCCGCTCGCGACCCGCGTCGCGCTGGTCACCGGCGGCGGCTCCGGGATCGGCGCGGCCACCGCCCGCCGCCTGGCCGCCGAGGGCGCCTGCGTCGTCGTGGCGGACCGCGACCTCGGCGCCGCCGAGAAGGTGGCGGCCGAGATCGGCGCGGGCGCGCTGCGGGCCGCGGACGTCGCCGTCGCGGTCGGCGCGGACGTCACCTCCGAGGACGAGATCGCCGCGGCGGTCCGGGACGCGGTGCTGGCGTTCGGCGGCGTGGACCTCGTCGTCAACAACGCCGGCCTGTCGATCTCCAAGCCGCTGCTGGACACCACCGTCGCCGACTGGGACCTCCAGCACGACGTCATGGCCCGCGGCTCGTTCCTGGTCTCCCGGGAGACCGCGCGGGTGATGGTCGAGCAGGGGATGGGCGGCGACATCGTCTACATCGCCTCCAAGAACGGCGTGTTCGCCGGCCCGAACAACATCGCGTACGGCGCCACCAAGGCCGACCAGGCCCACCAGGTCCGGCTGCTGGCCGCCGAGCTCGGCGAGCACGGCGTCCGCGTCAACGGCGTCAACCCGGACGGCGTCGTCCGCGGCTCCGGCATCTTCGCCGGCGGCTGGGGCGCCAAGCGCGCCGCCGTCTACGGGGTGGAGGAGGAGCGGCTCGGCGAGTTCTACGCGCAGCGGACGCTGCTGAAGCGCGAGGTGCTGCCCGAGCACGTCGCGGCCGCCGTCTTCGCCCTCACCGGCGGGGACCTGACCCACACGACCGGACTGCACATCCCCGTGGACGCCGGAGTCGCCGCCGCGTTCCTGCGCTGACCCCGCGTCCCGATCCCGCGACCCGACGACCCGTCCCGACGACGATGTTCGGGCCGGCGGTCCGGACCGCGCGCCGGCGCCCGGCACTCCACTGCCGGGCCGCCGCGCCGTCCCCACCCGGACCGCCGGCCTTCCCTCCATGGGCCCGCTCGACCAAGTGAACCCGAAGGGATAACGATGCCCCCGGCCGAGAAGTTCGCACGAGCACGCGTGTCCACCGTCACCTCCCTCGCCCTCGCCGCCGCCGTCCTCGTCGCCGCCCCCGCAGGCGCCGCGTCGGCCTCACCGTCCGCCTCCGACCCGCTCGGCCTGCCGTCGCTGTCGCGCGCGGGCCACTACGTCCTCGCGCCGTCCGGCCGGACGGTCCGTCCAGCGCGGGTGGGGGAGGCGTACGGGGTCAACGGCGACTACGTGTCCGCCGACTCCGCCGCGTCCGAGACCGCCGGGCACGGCCTGGAGCCCGGGACGTCCACGACCGGCAAGGCCGACGGCGTCACGGTCCGCCAGACCGGCGGCGCGGCCGGCGCGGGCTTCGCCTACACGATGCGCGCCGGGCGCGGCCCGGTCACGCTGCGGGTCGAGGAGGCCGGCAGCGCGACCGCCCACTACGACGTGCTGGTGAACGGCACGGTCGTCCACGAGCGCACGCCCGACCCGAAGCAGGCCGGGGTGTGGAGCGGCGACAAGGACGGGCTCGTCCACTACGAGGTGGACGTCCCGGCGCGGCTCACCGGCGCGTCCGGAACGATCAAGGTCGAGTTCCGCAACGCCGACGACCCCGGGCAGGGCGCCCGCATCCACGCCGTCTGGACGCTCGCGAAGCAGGGCCGCGCGTCCGCCGCGCCCTATGGCGCCACCGTGCGGAACCCGGCGGGAGCGTTCCACGGCGGGACGACCACGCTCGCCTCCAACGACTACGGCCGCCCCTACGTCGTCTACGACTTCGGCAAGGAGGTCGGCGGGCAGGTCCAGGTGACCGCCGACGTCCGCGAGGGCACGCCGAGGCTCGGCCTGGCCTTCAGCGAGAGCGGCCAGTACCTCACCACCGCGTCCGACTACAGCCAGGACCCGGTCGGCCTCGCCACCGAGACCCACTACCTCGGCACGAAGAGCGGGCGCACCGCGATGACCGACCCGGTCATCCGCGGCGGGTTCCGCTACCTGATGGTGTTCCTGGACGGCCCCGGCGAGGTGCGCCTGTCGGACCTGCGGCTGAAGTTCACCGCCGACCCCGCCAACCCCGACCTCGACGGGTACAAGGGCGCGTTCCTGTCCGGCGACGACACCCTGAACCGGCTCTGGTACGCGGGCGCCTACACCGTCCAGATGGCGACGATCGACCCGAAGACGGGCCGGCCCTACCCGGGCCAGGAGGGTCCCGTCCGCAACGACGCGATCGTCGGCGAGGGCGACAGCGTCATCAGCGACGGCGCCAAGCGCGACCGGATGATCTGGGGCGGCGACAACGCCGTCTCCGACGCGGTGTCGTACCTGACCACCGGGCAGAGCGGCCCCGCCGCCAACGCCGTCGCGTTCATGGCGAAGGGCCAGTCGCCGCAGGGCCAGATCCCCGGGCTCTACCTGACCGACAAGCTCGGCTACAACATGGGCTGGGGCGAGTACGCGGCCTGGTGGGTCGGCAACTACTGGACGCACTACCTCTACACCGGCGACAAGGCGTTCTTCGACAAGTGGTACGACGCGATGAAGAAGAACGTCGCGTGGATGCAGTCCAAGGTCGGCTCCGACGGGCTGCTCGACATGAAGGGCGCGGGCGGCACCTGGGGCTACGGCAACGAGGGCAAGGGCACCTACGTCTCGTCCCTGTACGTCCACGTGCTGGGCCAGGCCGCGCAGGCGGCCGAGGCGCAGGGCGACGCGGCGCTCGCCAAGACCTACCGCGACAATGCCGCCCGCACCGCCAAGGCCATCAACGACGACCTGTGGGACGCGGCCGCGGGCGCCTACAAGGTCGGCCCCACCGACGGGAACCACCCGCAGGACGGCAACGCGATGGCGGTCGTCGCCGGAGTCGCCACCGGGGACCGCGCGAAGTCCGTGCTGAAGTTCTTCGGCGACCGGCTCGCCGACCCGCACGGCGACCTCACCGTGGACAAGGCCGGCGGCGTCGTCCCGCAGTACATCAGCCCGTTCGTGTCGGGCCAGTCGCTGCTGGCCTACGCCTCGCAGGGCGACATGGCGGGCGCGATGTCCGTGCTGGGCCGCACCTGGTACCCGATGCTCGGCAAGGACGCGCCCGGCACCCTCTGGGAGAACGTCAGCACCGCCGGCGCGCCGCAGCTCGGCTCCTACACCAGCCTCTCGCACGGCTGGGCGGCCTCGCCGACGTCGTTCCTCACCAACCAGGTCCTCGGCGTCACCCCGGCCTCCGGCGGGTTCTCGTCGTTCACCGTCCTGCCGCACCCGCCGGACGGGCTGAACTGGGCGGAGGGCAAGGTGCCGACGCCGCACGGCGACATCACCGCGGCCTGGAAGCGGCGCGGCACGACCTTCACGCTCCGCGTCGCAGCGCCGGGCGGCACGACCGCCACGGCGGGGGTGCCCGCGTCCGGCGCGTCCGAGGTCCGCGTGAACGGCTCGGTCGTCTGGCGGAACGGCACCGCCGTGAAGCCGGGCGTCACCGTCCGCGACGGCCTCGTGCAGGTGCCCGGCCTGACCGGCTCGTCCGTCCTGACCGCCTCCCGCTGACCTGGAGTGATGATGGTTCCCCCCACCGCTCGCCGCTCCCTCGCCCGCGCCGCCGTCGCCGCCGCCCTGGCGGTGTCGGCCTCGGCGGCCGTCGCCCTGCCCGCCTCGGCGTCCCCGCGGCCGCGCGGCCCCTGGCAGGACGCGTCCTACAGCCCGGAGCACGGCCAGTGGCGCCCGTACGTGCTGTCGCCGTCGAGCCGCACCGTCCGCCCCGTCGCGATCTACAAGGCCGACCCGCGCCAGGGTCGGATCGACGGGTCGCCGGACGCCGCGCTGCGCGACGGCGGCGGCTCGGTCCGGCTGACCGGCGCCGCCGACCGCACCGGCTCCCCGCTGCTGGTCATCGACTTCGGCAAGGAGGTCGCCGGGCACCTGAAGGTCCGGGTGAAGGGCGCGTCGTCCACGCCGCCGAAGCTGCGCGCGTGCTTCTCCGAGTCGATCCGGTACGCCGCGCTCACGCCGGACGCCAACGACGGCGAAGGCAAGATCGCGCCGGGCTGCGACACCGCGAACATCTGGAACGGCTTCCCCGGCCAGCCCTACACGCAGGACACCGACAGCCACGCCCTGCCGCTCGACGGGAAGAAGCTGCCCGCCACGGTCCGCGACGGCGTCCTGCGCGGCGGGTTCCGCTACGCGACGCTGTTCCTCGACGGCCCCGGAACCGTCGACATCGACGGGGTGTCCGTCGACTTCACCGCCGCCCCGAACCAGCGCGACCTCGACGGCTACCAGGGCCACTTCCTGTCCAGCGACAACGAGCTGAACAAGATCTGGTACGCGGGCGCCTACACCGTGCAGGTGAACACCGGCGCGTCCAACACCGCGAAGAGCTGGCCGTACGCCGCCGGCGAGGGCGACCACGCGGACGCGCAGGTCCCGCACGCCGACCCGAGCAAGTCCGTCATCTACGACGGCGGCAAGCGCGACCGGATCGTCTGGCAGGGCGACCTGGCCGTGCAGGCCCCCGTCACCTACCTGTCCACGGGCGACCTGGAGGCGGTCGACAACTCGCTGTCGTCGCTGGCCTCCCAGCAGCTCCCGGACGGGTTCATGCCCGCGGAGAGCCAGGTCGGCCAGCACAACGCCGACGAGCTGCGGACCTACGGCGAGTACGTCACCTGGTTCGTCAACAACATGTACGAGCACTGGCTCTACACCGGCGACCGCGCCTACCTCGACGAGTGGTGGCCGCAGCTCACCAAGGCGACGGCGTGGCTGGAGTCGGTCCGCGCCCAGGACGACAAGGGCCTCATCGCGTTCGGCGCCGTCGGCTCCTGCGGCCACTACGGCTACTCCGACTGCGGCCACGAGACGTACGTCAACGCCCTGTACGCCCGCAACCTCACGCAGATGGCCGCGATGGCGAAGGCGCGCGGCGACGCGTCCGCCGCCACGACCTACGGCGACCGGTCCGCCGCGGTGAAGAAGGCGATCAACGACCAGCTGTGGGACGAGAAGGCGGGCGCCTACCGGCTGTCGCGGGAGATCCCCGGCGCCTACCCGCAGGACGCCAACGCCACGGCCGTCCTCGCCGGCGTCGCGGGCGGCGACCGCGCCACCCGCGCCCTCGCCTACCTGCGCAAGAACAACTGGTCGCAGTACGGGTCGCTGACCGTCTCCCAGGCCACCCCGAACGCGAGCCTGCCGCCGTTCTACGCGCCGCTGCCCAGCTCGTTCGAGTCCGACGCGCGCCTGGACACCGGCGACGCGTCCGGCCTCGACCTGATCCGGACGTTCTGGGGCCACCAGCTCCGGCAGGACCCCGGCTCGACGTTCTGGGAGCACATGCAGCCGGACGGCACGCCGAACCTCAAGCAGTTCTCCAGCCTCGCGCACGGCTGGGCGAGCGGCCCGACCGTCACGCTCACCACCCGCGTCCTCGGCGTCCAGCCGACCGGTCCCGGGTACGCGTCGTGGTCCGTGGTCCCGTTCACCGGGGGACTGACGTGGGCCGAGGGAACGGTCCCGACGCCGCACGGCGCCATAGCCGCGTCGTGGCGGACGACCGGCCGCGGCTTCCGGCTCGACGTCACCGCACCGCGCGGCACGTCCGGCCGGCTCGCCGTCCCGGTCACCCCGTCGACGTCCCGCGTCGCCCTGGACGGCCGGACGGTCTGGGCGCACGGCAAGGCGACCGCGCGGGGCGTGTCCGGCGATGGGAAGTACGTCTACGTGGACGGCGCGCCGTCCGGCCGCCACACCCTGACAGCCGAATGACAGGGACGGCCAGGTAATCGAGAGGAGCAGGCATGGCAGGCAACACCGGGGCGCCGCCGCCCGTGAAAGTGGGACTCGTGGCCGGCGGGCTCGGCGCGTACTGGCCGCAGTTCCCCGATCTGCTGCCGCAGCTGAAGCGGTCGGCGGAGCGGGTGTCGGAGCGGATGCGCGGGCTCGGCGCCGAGGTGGTCGACGTCGGGTTCATCTCCGACGCGCAGGAGGGCGCGGCCGCGGCCGAGCGGCTGCGCGCCGAGGGCTGCGACATCATCGTCGGCTTCCTCACCACCTACATGACCGCGACGATGCTCGTCCCCGTCGCGCAGCGGGCGGACGCCCCGGTGTTGCTGATCAACCTGCAGCCGACCGAGTCGATGGACCACGCCACGTTCGACACCGGGCAGTGGCTCGCCTACTGCGGCGCCTGCCCGCTGCCGGAGATGGCGAACGCCTTCGCGCGGTGCGGGGTCCCGTTCCGCTCGGTCTCCGGCTACCTGGAGGACGAGCGGGCCTGGGCGAAGATCGGCCGCTGGGTGCGGGCCGCCGGGGTGCGCGCGGCGCTGCGCCGCGGCCGGCACGGCCTCATGGGCCACCTGTACCCCGGCATGCTGGACGTGTCCACCGACCTGACGCTGGTCAGCGCGAACTTCGGCGGGCACGTCGAGGTGCTGGAGTTCGACGACCTGCGGGTCCGGGTGGAGAAGGTCACCGACGCCGAGACCGCCGCGAAGAAGGCCGAGGCGGAGAAGATCTTCGAGCTGGACGCCTCCGTCAACGACGAGGACCTCACCTGGGCCGCGCGGGTGTCGGTCGGCCTGGACCGGCTCGTCGAGGACTTCGAGCTGGACAGCCTCGCCTACTACCACCGGGGCCTGGACGGCGAGATCCACGAGCGGCTCGGCGCCGGGATGATCCTCGGCGCGTCGCTGCTCACCGCCCGCGGGATCCCGGCGGCCGGCGAGTACGAGCTGCGCACCTCCCTCGCGATGCTGATCGCCGACCGGCTCGGCGCGGGCGGCTCGTTCACCGAGCTGCAGGCGCTCGACTTCCACCGCGGCCACGTCGAGATGGGCCACGACGGGCCCGCCCACCTGGCGATCAGCGCCCGCCGCCCGCTGCTGCGCGGCCTCGGCGTCTACCACGGCAAGCGCGGCTACGGCGTGTCCGTGGAGTTCGACGTCAAGCACGGCCCGGTCACCGCGTTCGGCGTCATCCAGCGCCGCGACGGCCGGTTCGCGTTCGTCGCGTCCGAGGGCGAGACCGTGGACGGCCCGCTGCTGCAGATCGGGAACACGACGTCCCGCGTCGACTTCGGCTGCGACCCCGGCGAATGGGTCGACGCCTGGAGCGCCACCGGCATCTCCCACCACTGGGCCCTCGGCACCGGCCACCGGATCGCCGACCTGAAGGCCCTCGCCGACCTCCTGGAGATCGAACTGGTCACCGTGAACCCCTGACCCCGGCGGCACCCGCCGGACGACCGACCCTGACGGACTCGAACTTCTCTCTAGGCGCGATCGGGGGATCCGTCCCTAGGCGATGACGGGCGCAGGCCCGTGGCCGTGCGACCCGCCCGCACGGCCACGGGCTCTGTTCCGCATGCCCGGAAACGGACGACGCGCCGCCCCCCACCCCACAGCGCAGCTCCGAGAGGACGCCCCGTCCATGCGCACCATCCCCCCACGCCGGCCCGGGCGAGGCCGCGGCCTCGCCCTCGCCGCGACCCTGGCGCTGCTGCTCGGCGTCTTGGCCGCACCCGCCGCGCCGCCCGCGCTGGCGTCGACGGTCAGCCCGATCACCAACTACGGGCCGGACGGCGAGCAGACCGTCCGGTTCGACACCGGCGGGAACGCGGTCGACGCCCACGACGGCGCGATCCAGCGGTTCGGCGACACCTACTACCTGTACGGGACGAGCTACGACTGCGGCTACCAGTGGCAGGTCAACAGCACGTTCTGCGGCTTCAAGGTGTACTCCTCGCCCGACCTCGTGCACTGGACCGACCGCGGCCACGTCGCCGAGGCCCGCTCCTGCAAGTTCTGCTTCCGCCCGCACACCGTCTACGACAAGGCGACCCGCAAGTACGTGATGTGGGTGAACGACCAGGAGGCCGCGGACAAGTTCCGCGTCTACACCGCTGACCGGCCGACCGGTCCGTTCACCGAGCAGCCCGTCCCGGACCTTCCGGCGGGCACGCACTGCACCGCCGACCTCGACGTCTTCGTCGACGACGACGGCAAGGGCTACCTCACCTGCAGCAACGCCGGATGGCACATCGCCGTCATCCAGCTGACCCCCGACTACCTGCGCGCCGCCGGCCCCTACGACGTCACGGGCGTGACCCGTGTCGAGGCGCCGTCGATCTTCAAGCGGAACGGCGTGTACTACCTGACGATGTCGGACCCGAACTGCGGGTACTGCACCGGCACCGGCACGTCCTACCTCACCGCGTCGAGCCCGCTCGGCCCGTGGAAGGGCCGCGACGCCTGGACGGCCGCCGACGGCGCGCTCACCGTCCACGGCGGCCTGTACGGCCTGTCGCAGCAGGGCGAGGACTGGTCCGACTACACCTTCTCCTTCGACGTCGCGCCGCTGCCGACGGCGTCGGGCAAGCTGGCGCAGGCCGGGTTCTCCGTCCGGATGAACCAGGACGACCACGGCTACCTGTTCCTGCTCACCGGTTCCGGCACGGGCAACGGGAAGCTGAGCGTGCTGCGGCGCGCCGGGTCCACCACCGCCAGCCACGTCGTGCAGCTCGACAAGCCGATCGTGGCGGGGGAGTGGCACCACGTGTCGGTCACCGCGTCCGGCTCCACGCTGACCACGTCCGTCGACGGGACGCAGGTCGACACCTACACCGACGCGACGTATCCCGTCGGCAAGGTCGGGTTCCGCGAGTGGAACGGCGCGGACCTGGAGTCGGCGAAGTTCGACAACGTGCGCGTGACCTCGGCGTCCGGTCAGGACCTGCTCGCGGACGACTTCTCCGGCGACCTGTCCAAGTGGGTCGTCCCGACCGCCGGGACGAGCATCACCGCGAACTCCTGCGGCGGGCAGCCCGCCCAGGTCGCGACGCTCCGCCAGCGGCACGGCGCGCCGATCTACATGTACTTCAGCGACCTGTGGAACGGCCACACCAACGAGGCCCTCGCCAACTACCACTGGCAGCCGCTCGCGTTCGGCGCCGACGGATCGATCACCCCGGTCCAGTGCGGCAACGCGACCGTCCGCCTCGACCCCGGGCACCCGGGACGGCAGGCGGCGGTCCCCGGCCTCGACCAGAGCAGCGGCACCGCCGGTTTCCGCACCGGCTGCGACGTCGCCGGGGGCGTCCGGCGCGAGCAATCGTTCACCGCCGGGCGCGGCGGCCGCCTCGCCTCCCTCGCCGTCACCGCGTTCAAGGACGGCACCGAGCAGGGGCGCGTCGAGCGCACCCCGCCGTCCGAGCCGCTGGACATCGAGGTCACCGACGGGACCCGGACGCTCTGGTCCGGCTCCGTCCCGGCGGCGGAGATCGGCTGGTCCGCGCGGAACGTGACCGTCCACCCGGGCATCCCGGTCCGGCGCGGCGCGCACTACACCGTCCGGATCTCCTCCACCGCGACCACGGGCTGCTATGGCGTCGCCTACAACGACCACGACCCGTACCAGGGCGGCGCGTCCGCCGTCAGCCGTGACGGCGGCGCGATCTTCACCGCCGAGCCCGGCCGCGACCTGAAGTTCCTCACCACCGTCCGGGGAGCCTGAATGCGCACCACCCCCACCCGCACGACCCCCACCCGCACGGCACTGACCCGCGCCGCTCTGCCGGCGGCGTTCCTCCCGCTGCTGATCGGGGCCGCCTTCGCGGTCCCGGCGCGCGCCGACGCGTCCGGCCTGCGGGCCTTCGGGCTGCGCACCGACGCGCTCGACGCCCCGCTCGGCATCGACGACACGGCGCCGGCGCTGAGCTGGCGGCTCACCGCGCCCGGCCGCGGCGCCGCGCAGGCCGCCTACCAGGTCGAGGCCGCCACCTCCCGGAACGGGCTCGGCCGCGCCGACCTGTGGGACTCCGGGAAGGTGGCGTCCGGCACCCCGAACGCCGTCTACCGGGGCACGGCGCTCACCTCCCGCCGCCAGGTGTGGTGGCGGGTCCGGGTCTGGGACGGCTCCGGGCGGGCGTCCGCCTGGAGCCCCCCGGCCCGGTTCGAGATGGGCCTGCTCGGCAAGGACGACTGGTCCGGGAAATGGATCACCGACGACCGGTGGCTGAACCGGGCGCCGAGCCCCGTCACGGTCGGCCTGCCCGCCGGGACGAAGGCCCGCTACCTGCGGATCGACGTGTCCAAGCTGGGCCTGCCGATCAGCGAGAGCGGGTCGCTGCTGTCCCGGCTGCAGCTCGCCGAGATCGAGGCGCTCGACCCGTCCGGCGCGAACGTGGCGAAGGGCGCGGCGGTCACCGCGTCCGAGGTCCGCGAGTACCCGGGCAAGTGGATGCCGGAGTTCCTCACCGACGGGTCGCTCACCACGCAGAAGGCGCCGTTCGGGTACACCAGCAACGCCTACAAGGCGCAGGACCCGGGCCACCACATCTGGCTTCAGCTCGACCTCGGCGCCGCCAAGGACGTCGCCTCGGTGAGGCTCTACCCGCGCACCGACGTGATGACGAGCGACGGGAAGACGCCGAACTTCCCGGTCGACTACACCGTGCAGACCTCCGACGCGGCGGACGGCCCGTTCACCGTGGTGAAGACGGTCACCGACCAGGTCCCGCCGCCCGCCTACCAGACGTCCATGCCCGCGCTGCCGCTGCTGGCGCGGCAGTTCTCGCTGAAGAACACCGTCCGGTCGGCGCGGCTGTACATCACCGCGCTCGGCATCTACGACGCGACGATCAACGGGAGGCCGGTCAGCGACGCCGTCCTCGAACCGCCGAACACCGACTACAAGAAGCGGGTCGAGTACGCGGCCTACGACGTGACGAAGCTGCTGCGGCGCGGCGGCAACGCGATCGGCGTCCGGCTCGGCAACGGCACCTACAACGTCGCCGCCACCAACGACCGCTACACCAAGTACGTCGGCGCGCAGGGGGCGCCCAAGCTGCTCGCGCAACTCGAGGTCACGCTCGAGGACGGCACGACCGCCCGCGTCGCGACCGACGGGTCCTGGCGCACCGATCTCGGGCCGACCACGTCCAGCCAGTGGTACGGCGGCGAGGACGAGGACGCCCGGCTCGCGCAGCAGGGCTGGGACGGGCCGTCCGCGGACCTGTCGTCATGGAAGCCGGCCACCGAGGCGCCCGACCCGGGCATCGCGCTGACCGCGCGGATGTCCCCGGCGATCGTCCCCGTCGGCACCCGCAAGACGGTGAAGGTCACGCATCCGGAGAAGGACACCTACGTCTTCGACCTCGGCGAGAACATCGTCGGCCGGCCCGAGCTGAGCGTGCGCGGGAAGCGCGGCACGAAGCTGACGATCAAGCCGGGGGAGCGGCTCGGCGCGGACGGCCTCGTCGAGCAGGGCACCATGATCGCGGGCGGCGCGCAGAACCCGCCCATCATGGACACCTACACCCTCGCGGGCACCGGAACCGAGACATGGCACCCCCGGTTCGTCTACCACGGCTTCCGCTACATCCAGTTCAGCGGCCTGGACGCGGCGCCTTCCGCGGACACGGTGTCGGCGACGATCCTGCGCGCCGGGAACGCCTCCGCCGGCTCGTTCGACAGCTCCGACCTGCTGCTCAACGGCATCCACACGATCATCGACCGGGCCGTGCAGGGCAACATGATGTCGATCCTCACCGACTGCCCGGACCGGGAGAAGCTCGGCTGGCTGGAGGAGACCCAGCTCGTCCAGGGCACGATCACCCGCGGGTACGACGTCGCCGCCTACTACCCGGCGCTGCTGCGCAACATGGCGGAGGCGCAGACCGCCGACGGGCTCGTCCCCGACATCGCGCCCGCGTACGTGACGTTCTCCGGCGGCGTCTGGGACGACCCGAACTGGGGCAGCGCGATCATCCTGGCCGCCTGGCAGCACTACGTCACCTACGGCGATGCCAAGCCGCTGCGCGACTTCTACCCGAACATGCAGCGCTACCTGGACTACCTCACGTCCAAGGCGAAGGGGAACCTGCTCGACTACGGTCTCGGCGACTGGGCCGCGGTCGACAAGACTACCCCGACCGGCGTCGCCGCCACCTACGGCTACCAGCGCAGCGCCGCCGCGCTCGCGAAGATCGCCAAGCTGCTCGGCAAGGACGACGACGCGGAGAAGTACACCAGGCTCGCCGGCGACATCGCCGACGCGTTCAACGCCAAGTACCTCGACACCGGCAAGCACACCTACGGGTCGGGCAGCCAGGCCGGCGACGCGTTCGCGCTCGACCTCGGCATCGTGCCCGCCGACCAGAAGCAGGCCGTCCTCGACCACCTCGTCTCGACCATCAAGGCGAACGGCTACCACCTGACGGTCGGGGAGATCGCGCTGCCGTCGGTGTTCCGGACGCTGTCGGCGGCCGGCCGCGACGACGTCATCCTCGCCGTCGCGCAGCAGGTCACGAACCCGAGCTACGGCTACCAGGTGGTGCACGGCGCGACCGCGCTCACCGAGTACTGGGACGGCCCGACCGGCTACGGCTCGCAGAACCACTTCATGCTCGGCGCGATCGACGAGTGGTTCGGCGCCGGGCTCGCCGGCATCCGGCAGGCGGACGGCTCGGTCGGCTACGGCGACCTGGTGATCCGGCCCGCCGTGGTCGGCGACCTCACCCGCGCCTCGTCGTCGTACGACACCCCGCGCGGCACGGTGTCCAGCGCCTGGCGCCGGTCCGGGCGCGACCTGCGGCTCGACGTGACGGTCCCGCCGGGCGCGCCCGCGCGCGTCGAGGTGCCGCTGCTCGGCGCGTCCGCCGCGCAGGCCCCGGCGGGCGCGCGCTCGCTCGGCGTCCAGAACGGGCACGCCGTCTACGAGGTCGGGTCGGGTTCGTGGACGTTCGCCGTCCGCACGCCCACCGCGGTCCGGCAGGACCGGACGCAGCTCGCCGTCGAGCCGCCGTTCGGCGTGAACGTCCCGGTGACCCCCGGCACGGCCGCCGACGCCCGGTTCCGCGTGACGAACCTGGAGCGCCGCGCCGTCACCGTCCCGGTGAAGGCGGCCGCGTCGGCCGGGTTCACCGCGTCCGCCCCCGCGCGGGTCACGATCCCGGCGGGCGGCTCGGCCGAGATCCCCGTCGAGGTGAAGGGCCCGGACGCGGACGGCACGAAGGGCACCGTCACCGTCACGGCCGACGACGAGTCCGTGACCGCGCCGGTCCTCGTCACCGGGAACCTCGTCCGCTCCGCGAGCATGTCGGCGTCCAGCACGCACAGCGGGTCGTCGCCCGCCTGGGCCAACGACGGCGGCACCGACTCCGGCGTCTGGCTGAACGGCGTCGGCGGCTGGAACGACGACACCTCCAAGTCCTTCCCCGACACCCTCACCGCGACCTGGAAGGACCCGCAGAGGATCGGCCGGGTCGAGGTCTACACGCTCGACAGCCCGAGCAACTCCGCCGCCAAGTCCGGCCTGCGCGACTTCGACGTCCAGGCGCAGGTCGGCGGCCAGTGGACGACGGTCGCGACCGTCACCGGCAACACCGCCG
Source organism: Spirillospora sp. NPDC000708 (assembly GCF_040299565.1). Classification (NCBI taxonomy): domain Bacteria; kingdom Bacillati; phylum Actinomycetota; class Actinomycetes; order Streptosporangiales; family Thermomonosporaceae; genus Spirillospora; species Spirillospora sp. NPDC000708. The sequence goes on along the minus strand of NZ_JBEPCJ010000010.1, from coordinate 112,666 downwards.
GGAGGGTCGAGCGGACCTTCGCCCCCGTGCAGGCGTCCGCGCTGCGGCTGCTCGTGCACGACTCCAACGACCACAACTACAGCCGCGTCATCGAACTGGAGGGCTACTCCTCATGACCCGCTCCAAAGTCCGTCCGGCGGCCGGAGCCCGCCGGACCTCGGCGCGGCTCGCCGCCGTGCCGGTGGCGGCGCTGCTCGCCGTGTCCGGGCTCGCGGTCGTCGGGGCGGCGGAGGGCGCCGAGTCGTTCGGGCCGACGGTGCCCGCCCTGACCCGCGGCACCTTCGCCGACCCGCCGGCCTCCGTGCGGCCCAAGTACCGCTGGTGGCAGCCGCTCGCCTACACCGACGACAAGGAGCTGGCCGCCGAGCTCGACCAGATCAAGAAGGCGGGCGGCGGCGGCGCCGAGGTCGCCCCCTTCAACGTCGAGGGCACCGGCGGCAACACCCCCGACTTCCTGAAGACCTACGGCTGGGGCACACCGCTCTGGGCGGAGAAGACCCGGACGATGCTGGCCGCGGCCAGGGACAAGGGCCTCGGCCTGGACCTCACCATCGGCCCGCGCTGGCCCGCGACCGTCCCCACGGTCGCCGACGTCAACGACCCCAGCGCCCAGCAGCAGATCGTCTTCTCCTACGAGTTCCACAAGGGCGGCGCGAGCCGCTCCGGCGGGCTGCCGGCCAACTTCAACGTCGCGCCGCCCGCCGGCGCGAAGAAGACGCTCGTCGCCGCCCTCGTCGCGAAGTGCTCCGACGCGGGCTGCAGCGCCTCGTCCAGCGCACCGCGGATGCTGGATCGCTCCAGCGTCACCGACGTGACGTCGAAGGTGGACGAGCAGGGCAACGTCGCGGTCGACTTCCCCGGCGACGACAAGAGCACCTACGCGCTGATCGCCTTCTACCAGACGCCCAGCGGGCAGTCCCTGTCCGGCTACACCGCGACCGGCACCAACTACGCGCTCGACCCGTTCAGCGAGGCCGGCGCGAAGGCCACCACCGACTTCTACGACAAGAACATCCTCACCTCCGACGTGCGCAAGCTCCTCGCCCGGATCGGCGAGACCGACCTGTTCGAGGACTCGCTCGAACTCGGCACCACGCAGAAGTGGACGTCGCAGCTCGTCGACCAGTGGACGAAGCTGCGCGGCTACTCGCCGGTCGACGTGCTGCCCGCCCTCGCGGGCGCCGGCGACCAGGGCATCACCGACCGGCCGTTCTTCGACTTCGGCGGCGGCGTCGGCGCCCGCGTCCGCACCGACTACCGGCAGACGCTCAGCGACCTGTACATCCGCAACCGGCTCGACGTGCTGCGCGAATGGGCGCACAAGCACCACATCAAGACCCGCATCCAGCCGTACGGCATCCCGGTGGACGTCTCAGAGGCCGCCTCGCACATCGACGTGCCCGAGGGCGAGTCGCTGGCGTTCGGGCAGTCGGTCGGCGCCTACAGCAACGTGCAGGACTACCGCGTGGTCGCCACGGGCGCGCACCTGTCCGGGCAGCCGGTGGTGTCCGACGAGTGCTGCGCGTTCTCCGGCACGGTGTGGGGCTCGACGGCGGGCGCCGGATCGGACGCCTCCAACCTCCAGGCCGTCTACCGCGGCTTCGCCGGCGGCGTGAACCAGGTCGTCTGGCACGGCTTCCCGTACCTGAGCCGGGGACCCGCGGGCGCCGGACCCCAGTCGGTCTGGCCCGGCATGACCTACGGCGGCAACACCTCCTACTCGGAGGCGTGGGGCGACAAGGGCGGCCCGAACTGGGCCGACTACCGCGCGGTCAACGACAACCTCGCGCGGATGCAGCTCGTGCTGCGGCAGGGCAAGCCCCGCTTCGACCTCGCCGTGTACTGGCAGGACTTCGGCATGAACGGGACCGGCACCACCGGCTCCGGGTCGAACAAGCTGATCCAGGACTCCTCGGAGCTGGCGTCGGCCGGATACACCTACGAGTACCTCAGCCCGGCGCAGCTCCAGCGCAAGGACGCCTCCTACTCCGGCGGCGCCCTGTTCCGCGACGGCTCCGCCTACCACGCGGTGCTGCTGAAGGACCAGAAGACGATGCCGCTGGCCGCCGCCGAGAAGCTGCTGAGCCTGGCGCGGCAGGGCCTCCCCGTCGTGATCGTCGGGGACGCGCCGAGCACGGTGCCCGGCGACGGCGACGCGGGCGGCCAGGACGCGAAGCTCACCTCGGTGGTCTCCGAGCTGCTCAAGCAGCGGACCGTGGTCCGGGCGGCGAGCGAGGCGGACGCGCCCGACGCGCTGCGCCGCCTGCGCGTCACCCCAGCCGCGACCCCGCACGACGGCTCCGGCGCGATCCTCGACGTCCGCCGCGAGGCGGGCTCCACGGATTACTACTACCTGTACAACCAGACGAACACCACGACCGCGCAGACGGTCACCCTGACCGGCGACGGCGCCCCCTACAAGCTGGACACCTGGACCGGGAAGATCACCCCGATCACGGACTACACGTCGGGGCACGGCACGGTCACCGTTCCCGTCCGGCTCGCGGCGAACGACGCCACGGTCATCGCGGTCACGCCGCGGCACGACGCCACGTTCCCCGGCCAGGGCAAGCCGGACCGGCCGGGCGGGCAGCGGACGGCGGCCGTCCCGCAGCCGGTGAAGCTGAACGAGTGGTCGCTGTCGGTGGACTCGTGGGGCCCCGGGCCGTCCGGCAAGCCCGGCGACACCGCGCACAAGACGCTCGGTCCCGTCACGGTGAAGGCGGGGGGGAACGGCGCGCTGCCCGCCTGGTCGGCGATCACCACGGCCGGCGGCTACCCGGTCGACCTCAAGGACGTGTCGGGCGTCGGCACCTACACCGCGCACGTCACCCTCGACGACGGCTGGAAGGGCATCGACGCCGCCGAGATCGACCTCGGCACGCCGGTGGACACCGTCAAGGTGAACGTCAACGGCCACGACCTGCCGCCGCTCGACCAGGCGGACCTGCGGCACGTCCAGGTCGGCCGGTACCTGCGGCCCGGCGACAACACGATCACCGTCCGGGTCGCCTCGACGCTGCTCAACGCGGTCCGCGTCGCGCCCGGCACCGGCGCGTCCTCGCGGGCGCCGATGGACTACGGGCTGTTCGGCCCCCTCACCCTCACCGCGACCGGCGGCGACCGGCCGGTGCTGACCGCCGAGGCGCTCGAACCCGAGCTGCCGCTGGCGGACGGCGGCTACAACCGCGCGACCGTGCGGGTCACCAACGCCTCCGGCCGTGCGGCGAACGTGACCGTCGCGGCGTCGGCCGCCGACGGGATCACCGCGACGCCGCAGCAGGGCAAGGTGACGGTCCCCGCCGGCGGATCGGTGACGGTGCCCGTCGACGTGCGCGACCAGGGCGTCTCGTCCGGGACGAGCACGCTGAAGGTGACCGCGCGCAGCGACGCCGGGCCGTCCGCCGAGACCGCGGTGACGCTGCGGCACTCCGGCGACCTGGCGCTCAACCCGGGCGGCGCGCCGTTCCCGCGCGTCATCGCGGACGCGGGCCAGGACCGCTACCCGGCGAAGCTCGCCGTGGACGGCTCGGCCAGCACGTTCTGGGTCTCGTGGGGCCGCGCCGCGGGCCAGGGACCGACCGCGGAGGACCCGGTGCGGTACGGGCTCGACTTCGGCGCGCCCGTCCGGTTCGGCTCGGTCGTCGTGGGCGGCCGCTCCAACTACGGGCCGCGCGACTACGCCGTCCAGGTCTCCGATGACGGCCGGACGTGGCGCACCGTCGCCACCGCGGCCGACACGCCCAAGGAGGGCGGGACGACGACGTTCGACAAGGTCAGCGCCCGGTACGTGCGCATCGAGGTCAGCCGGAGCTGGGACTCCACCAACGCCAACGTGCAGCTGAGCGGCTTCTCCGTACGGCCGTAGGGCCGCATCCCCCCACTGGAGGTTCTTCCTCATGATCCGCCGTATCGTGAATCGTTCCACCGGGTCCCGCACCGTCCTCGCGGCCGCCGCGACCATGACGGCCGCCGCCGTCGTGGCGCTGCCCGGAACCGCGCAGGGCGCGGTGAAGGCAGGGCACGCCCCGCAGGCGCCGGCAAGCCTCACCGTCGGCGACCAGGCCCGGCCGCTCAGCGTGGAGGGCGCGCCGCGGTTCGGGTGGCGGCCCCGCGACGTCGACCCCGGCGAGGTCCAGTCCGCCTACGAGATCGCCGTGCGCGACGCGTCCGGCAAGACCGTTTGGGACAGCGGACGGGTGACGTCGGCGAGCCAGGAGTACGTGCCGTACGCGGGGCCGGCGCTGGCGTCCGAGGCGACCTACACCTGGAAGGTCCGCACCTGGGACCGCACCGGCAAGGCGTCCCCGTGGTCGCGGGCGGCGTCGTTCGACACCGGGCTGAGCGACGGCCAGTGGGGGGCGTCCTGGATCCGCCGGACCACCGCCGAGTCCGACGACTACACCCTGGCCCGCAAGGACTTCACCGTCGGGACGTCGCCGGTGGTGCGGGCCCGCGTCCACATCTCCGCCGACCAGCAGTACGACCTGCGCCTCAACGGCGAGACGGTCGACCGGGGACCGGCGTTCGAGTACGCCGACGACCTGTTCTACAAGACCGTCGACGTCACCTCGCGGCTCAAGGCGGGCGGGGACGCGACGCTCGGCGCGGTCTACCACTGGTACGGGTCCGGGCAGGGGCGGCCGAAGGGCGAGCCGGGGCTGCTGGTCCGGCTCGTCATCGACCACGCCGACGGCACCCGGCAGGTCGTCGTCAGCGACGGCACCTGGAAGGTGGCGCGCGGCCCGTGGAAGACGGCGCCGCGCCGCAACGGGGACGGCGCCGACTGGGTCGAGGACGTCGACGGCACCGCCGAGCCGCTCGGCTGGGACCGGCCGGGCTTCGACGCCTCGTCCTGGGCGGCGCCGCAGCTCGTCGGCGCGCACCCGACCTCGACGTTCAAGCACGTCCACGGGCAGGAGACGTCCCTGGCGTACGAGACCGTCCACCCGGTGAAGGTGACGAAGCTGGCGTCGGGCGCGCTCGTAGCCGACTTCGGGAAGGTGATCCCGGCGGTGCCGGTCGTCCGTTTCCGCGACGGGACCGCCGGGCGGCACGTCGACATGCACGCCGGATACCTGCTCGCCGACGACGGCACGGTGTCGCGCTCCAAGGACGACAACCAGGACACCGACCTCACCTACGGCTACACGCAGCGCGACGGCGACCAGACGTTCCGGGCGTTCACCTACGAGGGGTTCCGCTACTTCGAGGTCGGTCCCGGCGCGGGCATCGACCCCGAGGACATCTCCGCCGTCGTCCAGCACAACTCCGTCGACCGCACCGCGACGGTCCGCACGTCCGACAAGGGGGTGAACGACGCCTACGCCATGATGGCGCGGTCGGCGCTGTACGGGTCGCAGTCGCAGTTCCTCGACACCCCGACCCGGGAGAAGGGCCAGTTCCTCGGCGACGCCGTCGACACCTCGACCGCCGCGATGGGCGCGTTCGGGGAGCGGCGGCTCACCCGGCAGGCGATCCAGGAGTTCATCGCCTCCCAGGCCCGCTACTGGCCGGACGGCCGGCTCAACTCCGTCTACCCGAACGGCGACGGCAAGCGCGACATCCCGGACTACACCGAGATGTTCCCCGGCTGGGTGTGGGACTACTTCGAGCAGTCCGGCGACGCCGCCACCCTCGCGCAGGCGTACCCGGTGATGAACGCCGTCGCCGGATACGTCCGCCGCTACATCGACTCGGGCACCGGGCTGGTCACCGACCTCGAAGGCGGGTCCGGCCAGTACAAGTACGGCATCATCGACTGGCCCGCGACCATGCGCTACGGCCACGACATGGACACCGCCGCCCGCACGGTCATCAACGTCCTCGGCGTCGACGTCCTGAACGCCACCGCCCGCGCCGCCGACGCCCTCGGCAAGACCGACGAGGCCGCGGCCCTGCGCAAGGAGGCCGGCACCCTCACCGGCGCCATCAACGCCAAGCTCCGCCGCGCCGACGGCATCTACATCGACGGACTGAAGAGCGACGGCACGCAGAGCACGCACGCCTCGCAGATCGCCAACGCGTACGCGGTCGCGTACGGGATCGCGCCGGCCGGGTCCCGCGAGGCGATCGGCTCCTACATCGCCGGGCTCGGCATGCAGATGGGGCCGATGACCGCGCACCGGCTGCTCCAGGCGCTCGACGACGCGGGCCGCCCCGGCGACGTCGTCACCCGCCTCACCGACACCGAGGGGCCGGGCTGGGGCAACATCCTCGCGCGCGGCGGCACCTTCACCTGGGAGTCGTGGGACGCGCCCGAGACCGGGCAGAGCTTCTCGCACCCGTGGGGCTCGACGTCCCTCGTCGACGTGCAGCGGTCCCTCCTCGGCGTCACCGTGACCGCCCCGGCGGGCGCGTCGGTCCGGATCCAGCCGCCGCTGTCCGGCATCAGCGGCGCGACGGGCACGATCCCGGTCCAGCGCGGCGACGTCGGCGTCCGGTGGACGCGGCGCGGCGGTGCCGGTCAAGAGCAGGGCGTCTCGCTCTCGGTGGACGTCCCGGTTAACGTCACGGCCGAGATCCGCGTCCCGGCGCGGTCGGCGCGCGACGTCCGCGTGTCCGGGCCGGGCGGCGCCCGCTTCACCGGCATGCAGGGCGGCTACGCGGTCTTCCAGGCCGGGTCCGGCCGCCTCACCTTCCAGTCGACGCACGCCTGAGGAGCACCACGATGACGAGCGAGCTTTCCAGGAGACGATTCGTGCAGGCCGGCGGCGTCGCGGCCGCCGCCGTGACCGCCACCGGCGTGCTGCCCTCGGCGGCGGGCGCCGCGCCGGCCGCGCCCGGCGACCCCGCCCGCGCGCGGACGCTGACGCCCACCGGGCTCCAGGCCGCGCACCTGCGGTCCCCGCTGGGGATCGACGCGGCGAACCCGACGCTGAGCTGGCGGTTCGCCGCCGGACCGCGCAACGCGGCGCAGACCGCGTACCAGGTCCGCGCGGCGAGCGCGGACGCCCGGCTGCACCGCCCCGACCTGTGGGACTCCGGCAAGGTCGCGGGCGGCGCGGTCGCCACCGCCTACGCCGGCCGCGCCCTCGGCTCGCGGCAGCGCGTGTCGTGGCAGGTGCGGGTGTGGGACGAGCGGGGCCGCGCGTCCGCGTGGAGCGAGCCCGCGCACTTCGAGACCGGCCTGCTCGCCGCGTCCGACTGGACGGCGCAGTGGATCGGGAACCCGGCGTGGTCCGACCCGAAGCCCGCCCCCGCCACGGTCGCGTTCACCGCCCGCACCGCCCGGTACGTCCGGCTGAACGTGACCCGGCTCGGCCTCCCGATCAAGGAGGGCTGGCCGTACAAGGTGTCCCGGCTCCAGCTCGCCGAGGTCCAGGTGCAGGACGGCGCGTCCGGCGCGAACGCGGCGCTGCACGCGCCGGTGACCGCGTCGGAGAGCTACACCGTCGCGGGCCAGTGGGAACCGAAGGCGATCACCGACGGCTCGCTGACCAGCGACGCCGCGCCGTTCGGCTACACCAGCATGCAGTACCAGGACCAAGACCTCGCCTCTCCGATCTGGGTGCAGATCGACCTCGGCGAGGAGCGGCGGTTCGACCGGGTGCTGCTCTACCCGCGCACCGACGTGATGACCGACGACGGCAGGACCGCCAACTTCCCCGAGGACTTCACCGTCCAGACCTCCAGCGACGGCAAGGCGTTCGACACCGCCGCCACGGTCAAGGGCCAGCAGGCCCCGCCGCCGCTGCACGCCCAGCCGGAGGCGCTCCCGCTGTTCAAGAAGGAGTTCGACCTCGGCAAGCGGGTGCGGTCGGCACGGCTGTACGCCACCGCGCTCGGCGTCCTCGACGTCACCGTGAACGGGCGGCCGGTGAGCGACGCCGTCCTCGAACCGCCCTACAGCGCGTACAAGCAGCGCATCGTCTACTCGACCTACGACGTGACGGGCCTGCTGCGGCGCGGCGGCAACACGATCCAGGCCGAGGTCGGCAACGGCATGGCGAACGTCCCGGCCACGCCGGGCCGCTACCAGAAGCTCACCCGCTCGGACGGCCGGCCCGCGTTCCTCGGCCAGCTCGAGATCACCTACACCGACGGGTCGCGCGAGGTCGTCGCCTCGGACACGTCCTGGAAGACCGCGCTCGGCGCCACCACGTTCAGCAGCTGGTACGGCGGCGAGGACTTCGACGCCCGCCGCGCTCCGGCGGACTGGACGGCCGCCGTCCGCCGCGACGCGCCGACCGCGAAGCTCACCGCCCGGATGGCCCCGCCGATCGAACCCGCCGGCACCTTCCGCACCCAGAAGATCACCCAGCCGAAGGACGGCGTGTACGTCGTCGACCTCGGGACGAACTTCGCCGGCTGGGCGCGGCTGCGGGTCAGCGGCCCGGCGGGGACGAAGGTGACGATGCGCCCCGGCGAGCTGCTGTCCGGCGACGGCACCGTCAGCCAGAGCACGACCGGCTCGCCGATCTGGGACACCTACACCCTGTCCGGGACGGGCACCGAGACCTGGCATCCCCGGTTCTGCTACCACGGCTTCCGGTACGTGCAGCTCGAAGGGCTGCCGTCGGCGCCGGACGACGGGACCGTCACCGGCATCGCGCTGCGCGCCGCCAACGACACGGCCGGGTCGTTCACCAGCTCGCACGGCCTGCTCAACGACATCCACCGGATCATCGACCGGGCCGTGCAGAGCAACATGTACTCGGTCCTCACCGACTGCCCGCACCGCGAGAAGCTCGGCTGGCTGGAGCAGGCGAACCTGGTCTTCCCGGCCGTCGCCCGCAACTACGACGTGACCGCCTACTACGGCGAGATCGTCCGCGACATCGCCGAGGCGCAGACGGCCGACGGGCTCGTCCCGGACATCGCGCCCGAGTACACCGTCTTCTCCGGCGGGTTTCGCGACGACCCGAACTGGGGCAACGTCATCGTGTTCGCGCCCTGGCAGATGTACCGGGCGTACGGGGACGAGGCGACGCTCCGCACCTACTACCCGAACATGGCGCGGTACGTGGACTACCTGTCGTCCAAGGCGAAGGGGAACCTGCTCGACTACGGCCTCGGCGACTGGATCACCTTCGACAACAGCACCCCGCTCGGCGTCACCGCCACGTTCGGCTACCACCGGGCCGTGACGGCGCTGGCGTCCATCGCCGAGGTCATCGGCAAGAGCGACGACGCGGCCGAGTACACGAAGCTGGCCAAGGACATCGGCGACGCGTTCAACGGCAAGTACGCGACCGGCGACACCTACGGGTCCGGCAGCCAGGCGTGCGACGCGCTCGCCCTCGACATGGGCATCGTCCCCGCCGCGTCCAAGGACAAGGTGCTCGCCCACCTCGTGCAGAGCATCACGGCGAAGGGCTACCACCTCACCGTCGGCGAGATCGCGCTGCCGTCGGTGTTCCGGGTGCTGTCGGCCGCCGGGCGCGACGACGTCATCCACGCCGTCGCCACCCAGACCGGCAACCCCAGCTACGGCTACCAGGTGGTGCACGGCGCGACCTCGCTGACCGAGAACTGGGACGGGCCCACGTCCGGGAACTCGCAGAACCACTTCATGCTCGGCGCGATCGACGAGTGGTTCCACGCCGGGCTCGCCGGGCTGTCGCAGACCGACGGCTCGATCGGCTACGCGACCCTGCTCGTCCGCCCGGCCGTGGTCGGCGACGTCACCCGCGCCGCCGCGACCTACGAGACGCCGCGCGGCCGCGCCGCCGCGTCCTGGCGCCGCACCGGCAAGCGGCTCCGCCTCGACGCCACCGTCCCGCCGAACACGACGGCCCGCGTCGAGTTCCCGCTGTTCGGCGGCACGACCCGGCCGGAGGCGCCCAAGGACGCCAAGTGGGTCGGGATCGAGAACGACCGCGCCGTCTTCCAGATCGGCTCCGGTGACTGGACCTTCGAAGGGGCCGTGAAATGAGCGAAGCGAACCGTGGGGTCGTCCCCCCGCAGGGAACCCGCATGAGCGATGGGCTGAGCAGGCGGCGGTTCCTCGGCGCGTCGGCGATCGGGGCGACCGGCGCCATCGTCCTCGGGCACGCCGGGACGGCCGCCGCGGCGCCCGCCGCGCCCGCCGGGAAGGGCGTCGCGGCGCGCACGCCGTCCGGGCTGCTGACGTCGCTGCTGCCGGACGGCCTCGGCGTCACGGCGGCGAAGCCGCGGCTGAGCTGGCAGGTCGCCGACCTCGGACCCGGGACGAAGCAGACGCACTACCAGGTGCAGTTCGCCACGACCCCGTCGCGGCTGGCCAAGGGCCCGTACCACTGGGACAGCGGGCGGGTCGCGTCGGCCGCGTCGGTGGCCGTCCCGTACGGCGGGCCCGCGCTCGCCGCCGGGACGGCGTACTGGTGGCGGGTCCGGACGTTCGACGGGCCGAAGGCGTCGCGCTGGTCGGCGCCGACGCTGGTCGCGACCGGCCTGGACGGCTGGAAGGCCGAGCCGATCTGGGTCCCGGCCGCGACGGCCCCCGGCGACGGCGTGCTCAAGGCGCGGGTGCAGATCACCGCCGTGGCGGCGGGCCTGTGGTTCCGCGCGTCCTCGGCGAGCGCGAACTACCTGTGGCAACTGCGCGCCGGATCGCCCGGCGTGCTGAAGAAGCACGTGTGCGTGAACGGGACGTACCGGGTTCTGGAGGAGAAGACGCTCGGCATCCCGATCGAGACGGGCCGCTGGTACGAGGTCACCGTCGAGATGAAGGGATCGACGTTCACGACCTCGATCGACGGCACGGCCGTCGACACCACGACCGACGGCACGTACGCCACCGGCACCGTCGGGATGCGCAACGGCTCGACCGAGGCGAACCAGTGGGACGCCGTCGCCTTCACCGCGCCCGACGGCAAGGCCCTCATCAGCGAGGACTTCAGTGACGGCCTCGGCACGTTCAGCACCGGGACCGTCGCCGACGGCGTCCTGACGCTCGGCAAGGGCCAGTCGACGCTGTCCTCGGCGGGCGCGGCCGACGACGACTGGGCGCTGCTGCGCACCGAGTTCACCCCGGCGCGCAAGCCGATCGCCGCCGCCGTCCTGCACGTCGCCGCGCAGTCGCCCACGCCCGTCCGGCAGTACCCGGCGAAGATCTGGGTCAACGGCGAGGTCGCCGGGTTCGCGTCCCAGCGGGCCGGGGCGGGCGCGCCGCGCTACCACTCGTTCGACGTCACCGGCCTGGTGACGCCCGGCCGCCGCAACGCGCTCGCCGCCCTCGCGTTCACCACCGAGGACAAGCGGTTCGTCGCGCAGCTCGCCGTCACCTACGCCGACGGGACGACCGGCACCTTCGCCAGCGGCGCGTCGTGGAAGGCGCGCCGCCAGGACGGGATGCTGCGCGACGCCGGCACGATCGGCACGTCCTACTACGTCGGCCCGCAGGAGTACTGGGACCTGCGCAAGGAGCCGGCCGGGTGGACGAGCCCCGGCTTCGACGACTCCGGCTGGGACGCCCCGCAGGTCAAGCCCGCCATCGACGGGCTGGTGCCGGCGCTGGTCGAGCCGGTCCGGCTGCACGACGTCCGGCCCGCGTCGGTGCGGAAGGTCGCGCCCGGCACCTGGCTCGTCGACCTCGGCAAGGAGATCGCGGGCGGGCTGCGGCTGTCGGTGCGCGGCAAGGCCGGGCAGACCGTCGAGGTCCGGCTCGGCGAGGAGCTGAACGCCGACGGCACCGTCCGGTACGCGCTGCGCGCCGGCGTCACCTACCGGGAGGTCTGGACGCTGCGCGACGGCCTCCAGTCCGCCGAGCACTGGGGCTACCGCGGCTTCCGCTACGCGCAGCTGATCTGCGACGACGACCTCGACCTGTCGGACGCCGCCACCGGCCGCGCGTGGCGCGTCGACTGGCGGGCCTCGGACGCCTCGTTCGCCAGTTCCAGCCGCGACCTCGACCGGGTCTACGAGATGTGCCGGTACTCGATCGAGGCCACCCGCGGCGACCTGTACATCGACACCCCGACCCGGGAGCGCGGCCCCTACGAGGGCGACGCGCTGATCAACCAGGCGTCGGAGTACGCGGTGCAGCGGTCGTTCGCGCTGGCCCGCGCGTCCGACGCCTACCTGGCCCGCAACCACACCTGGCCGACCGAGTACCGGCTGATGAACGTCATGTCGGCGTGGCGGGACTACCTGCACACCGGCGACCCCGACCAGCTCGCCGCCGACTACGACCTCCTCGCGGCCAAGCACCTGACGTCCTACCTCGGCGACGACGGACTGGTGCACAAGAAGCCGGGCGCGTCGAGCCAGGACCTCGGCGACCTGGTCGACTGGCCCGCCTCCAACCGCGACGGCTACGTGTTCACCGAGGTCAACACCGTGGTGAACGCCTGCCAGTACGCCGCGTTCACCGCGATGGCCGACATCGCGGCCGTCCTCGGCAAGACGGCCGACGCCAGGACGTGGCGGGCGAAGGCCGACACGCTCGCGAACGCGATGCGCACGACGCTGCTGGACGCCGCGAACGGCCGGTTCGTGGACGGCGCCGGCACGACCCACAGCGCTCAGCACGCCACCGCGTTCCCGGTCGCGCTCGGCGTCGCCGGTCAGGGCACCGTGCCCGACCCCGTCGTCCGGGCGCTGGGGAAGACGCTCGCCGACGGCGGCATGAGGGTCAGCGTCTACGGCGCGCAGTTCCTGCTGGACGCGCTGTTCGCGACGGGCCGGGCCGAGGACGCGATCGGGCTGATGACCGCCACCGGCACGAACTCCTGGCTGCACCTCATGGACGACCTCGGCGCGACCATCGTCGGCGAGGCGTGGGACCCGTCCCTGAAGAGCAACATGACGTTCTCGCACGCCTGGGGCTCGGCGCCCGCGAACGCGATCCCCCGCCGCGTGCTCGGCGTGGAGATCACCGCGCCGGGCGCCGCGGAGATCGAGGTGCGCCCCCGGCCCGGCGCCCTCACCCGGATCTCCGGGACCGTGCCGACGGTCCGCGGCCACGTCGCCGTCGCGCTCGACCGCGCGGCCGGCTACCGCCTCGACGTGGACGTGCCGCCCAACACCGCCGCCCGAGTCGTCGTGGAACTCGGCGGCACCGACCCCCGGGACGTCCGCGTCACCGGGCCCCACGCCCGCGCCCCCCGCACCACGGGCCGGGACGCGACCGGGCCGCTGCTCGCCATCGGCCCGGTCGGCTCCGGCCGCACCACCGTGATCGCGCGCACCTGACCGGCGCGATCGATTCAGGAGGAAGACGACAGTGAACGACGACCGTAACGAGCAGGGACCGCGCGGGCTGACCCGCAGGCGGGTGCTGCAGATCGGCACCGCCGCCGCCGTCGTGGCGGCCGCGGCCCCCGCGCTCGGGGGAGAGGCGGTCGCCGCCGCCCCGACCGCGCCGGGCACGGCCGGGTTCGCCCGGCCCGGCGCGGCCGTGCGGCCGAGGTTCCGCTGGTGGTGGCCGGACGGGCTGGTCGACCCGGCCGAGATCCGCCGCGAGATCGACCAGATGGCCGACGCCGGATTCGGCGGCGGCGAGATCTCCGCCGTGCACCACAGCGTCAAGGACGGGTCCGTCCTGGACCCGCAGGGGCACGGCTGGGGGACGGCGGCGTGGGTCGCCGGCGTCGAGGCCGCCCTGGACCAGGCGGCCCGCCGCGGCCTGACCGTGGACCTGACGATCGGCCCGTCCTGGCCCGCCGCCGTCCCGACGATCACCCCGGACGACGACGCCGCCGTCCAGGAGCTGGCCTACGGGACGGTGACCGTCGCGGGCGGCGCGACGCACGACGGCCCCGTGCCCGAGCCCGTCGCGGCGGCGGCGAAGGGCGTGACGAAGCGGACCCTCGTCGCCGTGCACGCCGTGAAGATCGACCCGGCGAACGCGACCCGGAAGGAGACCGGGCTCGACTTCGCCTCCTTCACCGACCTGACCGACCGGGCGAAGGACGGCCGGATCACCTGGACGGCCCCGGCCGGCGGCGACTGGCTGCTGCTGTCGTACTGGCGGCGCGGCAGCGGGCAGCAGCCCGAGGGCGGCCCGCACAGCAGCCCGGACTCGTGGGTCGTCGACCACTTCAGCAAGGGGGGCACGCGCGCGGTCACCGCGTTCTGGGAGGCGCGGCTGCTCACCCCGCGCGTCCGCAAGTTGATCAAGAAGGCCGGCGCGACGCTGTTCGAGGACTCGATCGAGCTGGAGACGCCCGCCCTCAACTGGACCCCGGACCTGCCCGCCGAGTTCAAGCGGCGGCGCGGCTACGACCTCATGCCGTACCTGCCGGTGATCGTCCTGAACAAGGAGAACACCGTCCACAGCTACGAGGCGGGCCGCACCGCGCACGCGCGGCACGACTTCTGGCTGACGGTGTCCGACCTGCTGAACGAGTACCACTTCGAGGCGCTGCGCACGTGGGCGCACTCCGTGGGCCTGGACCTGCGCGCCCAGCCGTACGGGCTCCAGACCGACGCGATCCGGTCCGCGGCGATCCTGGACGTCCCCGAGGGCGAGTCGCTCGGGTTCAAGAACCTGGACGACTACCGCGCCCTGGCCGGAGGCCGCGACATGGCGGGCCGGGAGGTGCTGTCCTGCGAGGCGGGGGCGTACCAGGGCGGCGCGTACAACACCACGTGGGACAAGCTGCTGCGCACCATGGGCGGCGCCTACGCGGCCGGTCTCAACCAGACCGTGTTCCACGGGTTCTCCTACGCGACCGCGCCCGGCGCGGCCTGGCCCGGGTTCGCGGCGTTCACCCCGTACAACGGCGGCATCGGGTTCGCCGAGTCGTGGGGGCCGCGCCAGCCGACCTGGCGGCACGCCCCCGACATCGCCGCGTACCTCGGGCGCGTCCACCAGGCGATGCGCGCCGGTACGAGCCGCGTCGACGTCGCGGTGTTCCGGCAGAAGGGGTACACCAAGACCGGCATCGGCGCCGGCTGGTTCACCAAGTACGGCGTCCCGCTCGGCTGGACGCACCAGATGATCAGCGCGCCGCTGCTGGACCTGCCGTCCGCGACGGTCCGGGACGGGCGGCTCGCCCCCGACGGCCCCGCCTACCAGGTGCTGTTCGTCGAAGGCGACCGGTTCAACGGCAACGAGTGCACGCTTCCGCTCGACAGCGCCCGCACGATGCTGAAGCTCGCCAAGGCGGGCCTCCCGCTGGTCTTCCTCGGCGACTGGTCGGCCGCGACGGTCCCGGGCATCGCGAGGGACGGCGAGAACGACGCCCTCCGCGCCGTCGTCAAGGAGATGTTCGCGCTACCACGCGTGAAGAACGTCGCGGCGGAGACCGACGTCCAGGGCGCGCTCGACGCGCTCGGCCTGCGGCCCGAGGCGAGCTACGCGCAGAGCTCCACGCTGCTCAACGCCCACCGCCGGGACGGCCGCGTCGACTACTTCTACCTGTGCAACGGCAAGCACGCGGAGACGGTCAAGCCGCCGGTCGCCGCGATCGACCACGAGGTGTCGTTCACCCGCGCCGACCGCAAGGCCGTCCCGTACCGGCTGGACCTGTGGACGGGCGAGACCGAGCCCGTCGCCGTCTACAAGGCCGACGGCGACACCGTCACGGTCCGGATCGCGCTCCAGCCGTCCGAGGCGACCGTGATCGTGCTGGCGCGCGGCGGGAACCACCCGTCCGCCACCGCCGCCGAGACCGAGGTGCGGGTGGACGGGCAGCGGCTCGTCGCGCGCGCGACCACCGCCGGCGCCTACGCGACCACCCTCGCGGACGGGCGCACGGTCACGACCGCCATCGGCGCCGTCCCCGCCGCGCAGACCCTCACCGCCTGGCGGCTGCGCGTCGAGGACATGACCCCGGACGGCACGAAGCAGCACGACCTGGCGCTCGACGCCCTCAAGGCGTGGCCGGACATCCCCGAGCTCGCGGACGTCTCCGGCATCGGCAACTACACCACCACGGTGACCTGGGACGGCGCCGGCGCCGTCCTGGACCTCGGCGAGGTCTTCGACACCTGCCGGGTGTCGGTGAACGGGCGCCGCGTCCCGCCGGTCAGCGTGCTGTACCCGGCCGTGGACATCGGCCCCTACCTGCGGCGCGGCGCCAACACCATCGAGGTCGAGGTCGCCACGACGCTGAACAACCGGCTGCGGGTGTCCGACCCGGCCGTCTACGGCGGGGCGTCGCGCCAGGCGTACGGGCTGATCGGGCCGGTCCGGCTCGTCCCGTACGGCGAGGCGGTCATCCGGACCCGCTGAGCAGGCCCCCGAGAACGCGTGCGGGAGGGCGTTGGCCCGCCCTCCCGCACATGAACCCCCCGTCGACCCCGTCCCGCACACGGATCGGAATCCGAGGAATCCATGCACAACAGCGTATCCAGGCGGCGCATCGCCGCTCTGACCCTGGGAATGTCCGCCCTGCTCGCCGCCCAGGCCGTCCCGGCCGCTGCCGCCCCGGCTCAAGGGCACGACGCGGCGCCGTGGAAGCGGTACATCCTGTCGCCGTCGTCCCGGACGGTCCGCCCTGTCGCCGTCTACAACACCAGCGGCGACGTCACGGACCCGTCCGCCGTCCTCAAGGGGCAGAAGACCACCCTCAGCGGCGCCGGGGCGTACGTCACGCTCGACTTCGGCAAGGAGGTCGGCGGCCTCACCACCCTGCACTTCGCCGGATCGGACGGCGCGCAGCAGGTCGGGCTGGCGTTCAACGAGTCGTCCGCCTACGTCGCCACCGACAGCGACGCCTCCACCGGCGGCCCGCGCAGTCGCGACGGCTCCCTCACCGCCGACGTGGACGGCCGTACGGCCTACACCACGCCGGAGAAGTACCTGCGCGGCGGGTTCCGCTACCTGACGATCTTCATGCGGACGGGCGGCAGCGTCGACCTGGACGGGGTGTCGCTGCACTACACGCCCGCGCCGCAGGTGAAGGACCCGTCGAAGTACGCGAACTACTTCTACTCCAGCGACGACCTGCTGAACCGGATCTGGTACGCGGGCGCCTACACCGTCCAGCTGAACACGATCTCGCCGAAGACCGGCCGCGTGTGGGAGGCGCCGGCGGCGCTGTGGGACAACACCGGCGACATCGGCTCCGGCGCGTCCATCCTCGTGGACGGCGCCAAGCGGGACCGGACGGTCTGGCCCGGCGACCTCGGCGTCGAGATCCCGTCCGCGTACGCGGCGTTCGACGACACCGCGTCCGCCCGCAACTCGCTCGACGTGATCTACCAGCATCAGCGCGACACCGGCGAGCTGCCCTACGCCGGACCGGAGCTGAACAAGTACGGCTCCGACACCTACCACCTGTGGACCCTGGCCGCGAGCTGGGACTACTACAAGTACACCGGTGACGCGCGCTGGGTCTCGGGGATCTGGGACCGGTACAAGAAGGCCGTCGACTACAGCTCCGCGAAGGTCGACGCGAACGGCCTGCTGTCGATCACCGGCACGTCCGACTCCGTCCGGATCCTCGCCAAGGGCGAGAACCTCATCGCGAACGTGCTGCTGTGGCGCGTCCTCGACACCGGTTCGCAGCTCGCCCGTACCCAGGGCGACAGCGCCCTCGCGGAGTCCTACGCCCAGCGCGCCGCCGCGCTGCGCACCGCGATCAACGCCAACTTCTGGGACGACGCGGCCGGTGCGTACAAGTTCTACCCCAACAACGCCATCCACCCGCAGGACGGCAACTCGCTCGCGGTCTGGTACGGACTGGCCGACCAGGAGCAGGCCCGCCGGATCAGCGCCGAGCTGAAGGGCAACTGGAACGAGGTCGCCTCCACCGCGCCCGAGAACAAGGGCAACCCGGGCGTCTTCTCCGGATCGATGGAGGTCAACGCGCACTTCGCCGCCGGCGGGCAGGCCGCCGACCAGGCCGGCGTCGACATCATCCGGCGCGAGTGGGGCTACATGCTGAGCAACCCGCAGGGCACCGGCAGCACGTTCTGGGAGTCGTACCGCAACCCCGGCGACGGCTGCGTCTTCTGCAGCTCCTACACCAGCCTCGCGCACGCCTGGGCGACCGGCCCCGTCACCGCGCTGACCTTCGGCGTCCTCGGCCTCAACCCGACCGGGACGGGCGGGCGGTCGTTCGACTTCGTCCCGCACACCGCCGACCTCTCCTTCGCCCAGGGCCGCATCACCACGACGCTCGGCGCCGTCGAGGGTTTCTGGAAGGTCGCCAAGGGCGCCTACACCGCGAAGCTGAAGGCGCCGCACGCCGCGACCGGACGCGCCGGCGTGCCCACCTTCGGCGAGCGGATCAAGGTCCGGGTCGACGGGCACCTCGTCTGGGACGGCACCCGCGCGCTGACGCAGGGCGTCCGGAGCGACGGCGAGTACGTCTACGTCGACGGCCTGCACGGGAACCACACCATCAGGAGCCAGCGGGCATGACTCGCGCCCTGAATCGCAGGGCGTTCCTCGGCACGGCGGGCGCCGCTTCGGCGGCGCTCGCCCTCCCCGCCCTGCCCGCACCGCCCGCCCGCGCCGGGACTGTCCGCGTCTCGCCGAAGCCGGTCCTCGCGCCGTTCCCGCTGCCGGACGTCACGCTGCTGGACGGCCCGTTCCGCGCGAACATGGCCCGGACCTGCGAGTACCTGAAGTTCGTCGACGCCGACCGGCTCCTGCACACCTTCCGGCTGAACGTGGGGCTGCCGTCGTCGGCGCAACCGTGTGGCGGCTGGGAGGCGCCGGACGTCCAGCTGCGCGGCCACTCCACCGGGCACCTGCTGTCGGCGCTCGCGCAGGCGCACGCGAACACCGGCGACGACGCGTACGCGGCCAAGGGCCGGTACATCGTCGCCGAGCTGGCGAAATGCCAGGCGGCGTCGCCGTCGGCCGGGTTCGCCGCCGGCTACCTGTCGGCGTTCGAGGAGGCCGTCTTCGACCAGCTGGAGGCGGGCGGCCACCCCTGGGCGCCCTACTACACCCTCCACAAGATCATGGCCGGGCTGCTCGACCAGTACCGGCTCGGCGGCAACGCCCAGGCCCTGACCGTCCTCAAGGGGATGGCCGCGTGGGCCGGGACCCGCACCGCCAGGCTGACCGCCGACCAGATGCAGAAAGCGCTGAACGTCGAGTTCGGCGGCATGAACGACGTGCTCGCCGAGCTGTACCAGGTCACCGGCGACCCCGAGCACCTCGCGACGGCGCGCCGCTTCGACCACGAGGCGGTCTACGGCCCGCTCGCCGAGCGCCGCGACGCCCTCGACGGCCTGCACGCCAACACCCAGATCCCCAAGATCGTCGGAGCGGTCCGCGAGTACGAGGCGACCGGCGAGGGCCGCTACCACGACATCGCCGCCTATTTCTGGGACACCGTCGTCCACCGCCATTCCTACGTGATCGGCGGGAACAGCAACAACGAGCTGTTCGGCCCGCCCGGCGAGATCGCCAGCCGGCTCGGCTCCGACACCTGCGAGAACTGCAACTCCTACAACATGTTGAAGCTCTCGCGGCTGCTCTTCCTGCACGACCCGTCCGAGTCCGCCTACATGGACTACTACGAGTGGACGCTGCTCAACCAGATGCTCGGCGAGCAGGACCCCGACTCCGAGCACGGATTCGTCACCTACTACACCGGCCTGTTCCCCGGTTCGCAGCGCGAGGTCAAGGGCGGCCTGAAGGCGGCGCCCGGCAGCTACAGCTCCGACTACGACAACTTCTCCTGCGACCACGGAACGGGAATGGAGACGGCGACGAAATTCGCCGACAGCGTCTACTTCCATTCCGGCGACGAACTGTACGTCAACCTGTTCATCCCGTCCGAGGTGACGTGGCGGGAACGCGGGGTGACGGTGCGGCAGGAGACCGGATACCCGCACACCGACCGGACGCGCCTGACCGTGACCTCCGGCTCGTCCCGGTTCACGCTGAGGATCCGCGTGCCGGGCTGGCTGGACGCGCGGGGCGCCCGCCCGCGGATCCGGGTGAACGGCGCCGCCGTCCCGGTGAAGGCCCGCCCGGGGACGTACGCCGCGATCGAGCGGCACTGGAAGCGCGGCGACGTCGTGGACGTCGCGACGCCGATGGCGCCGGTCTGGCGGCAGGCGCCCGACAACCCGTGCGTCCAGGCCGTCAGCGTCGGCCCGGTCGTGCTGGCGGGGGAGTACGGCGACCGGGCGCTCAACGCGTTCCCCGCGATCGACCCGCGCTCGCTGCGCGCCGACCGCCGGACCCCGCTGGCCTACACGGCGTCGGCGGACGGCGCGACCGTGCGGCTGAAGCCGTTCTCCGAGGTCCAGCACGAGCGCTACACCGTGTACTGGGTGACGCCCGCGCCGCGCCGCAGGCCCGCGCTGCTGGCGCACTTCCCGCTGACCGGGCGGAGCCTCGCCGACGCGACGGGCCGGTGGCCGGACGCCTCGCTGGCGTCCGGCGCCTCGTGGGCGGACGACGGCGGCGCGGTCGTGCTCGACGGCACGGGCGGCCACGTCGCCCTGCCCGCCGGGCTCCTCGCCGGGCTCGACGCGCTCACCGTCTCCGTCTGGCTGAACCTCGACACCGTCGCCAACAACACGCGGGTGTTCGACCTCGGGTTCAACAAGACGACGTACTTCGCCGTCATCGCCCGGACCGGGTCGGCCAGGGCCCGGTTCACCATGAAGATCACCGGCATGGACGGCGAGGACTACGCCGACGCGCCGTCCGCACTCCCGTCCGGCGCCTGGACCCACGTCGCCGTGACCGCCGGGGGCGGATCGGCCGTCCTGTACGTCGACGGAGCCCCCGCCGGACGCAAGGACGGCCTCGTCATGAGCCCGCTCGCGCTCGGCGCCACCACCCACAACTTCCTCGGCCGCTCCCAGGACACCCGCAACCCGGCCATGGACGGTCAGGTCACCGGCTTCCGCCTCTACAACCACGTCCTGACGGCCGCCGGCATCGCGGACCTGCACGCCCAGGGCCGTTCCTGACGGCCCGGACCTCCCTAGGAGAACCCCCCTTGCGCAAGCCGATCCGCGGCCTCGCGGCCGCAGCGGTGACCGTCGTCCTGCCGCTGGCCCTCCTCGCCCCGCCCGCGCACGCCGACGCCCGCGCGGACGTCACCGGCCTGCGGGCCGACGACCTGTCCCAGGCGCTCGGCATCGACGACACCACCCCGCCCCTCACCTGGCAGCTGCGCGGCGGCCGGAACACGGCGCAGACCGCCTACCGGATCCAGGCCGCCACCAGCGAGAAGGCGCTGCACCAGGGCCGTCCCGACCTGTGGGACTCCGGCCGCGTCGCCTCCGCCGCCCAGCGCGTCGACTACGCGGGCGAGAAGCTCGGCAGCCGCGCCCGCGTGTACTGGCGCGTCCGCGTGTGGACGGGCCCGAAGGCGTCCGGCTGGTCGTCGCCGTCCTGGTTCGAGACCGGCCTCACCGCCCAGAGCGACTGGCGGGGCCGCTGGATCGGCCAGAAGGACTGGCAGACCAGCACCAAGAAGCCCGACCCCATCGTGGTGAAACTGCCGAAGACCACCGCCCGGTACGTCCGCCTCGACGTCACCAGGCTCGGGCTGCCGATGGTCGAGCAGGTGCCGGACGAGACGTACCGGCTCCAGCTCGCCGAGCTGGAGGTCCGCGACTCCGCCGCCCCCGGCACGAACCTCGCCGCCGGCCGGACCGTCACCGCCTCCGACAACGGCGGCAACGTCAACCGCAAGTGGGGCACCCGCTACCTCACCGACGGGACCGAGACGACGAACCAGGAGTTCGCCGGCTGGTCCAGCTCCGCCTACCCGAAGGCGGACGTCTCGGACGCGCCGCTGACGCTGACCGTCGACCTCAAGGACGCCAAGGCGTTCGACGAGGTGCTGCTGTTCCCGCGCACCGACCAGCCCGCCGCGGGCGGCAAGGTCCCGTACGCGCCCGCCGACTTCACCGTCGGCGCGTCCGACACGGCCGACGGCGCGTTCGCGAACAAGGCGTCCGTCACCGGGCAGGCGCCGCCGGACTCGCCGGTCCCCGAAGCGCTGCCGATCTTCGCCAAGGACTTCTCGCTGCCGCGCGGCGTCCGCGACGCCCGCCTCTACGTCGCCGGGCTCGGCGTCTACGAGGCGCGGCTGAACGGCCGCCGCGTCGGCGACGCCGAGCTCGAACCCGCCAACACCGCCTACGCCAAGCGCGTCCAGTACGCCGCCTACGACGTCACCTCGATGCTGCGGCCCGGCGGCAACACCCTCGGCGTCGAGCTCGGCAACGGCAACGCCAACGTGATCTCCACGCCCGACCGGTACCGGAAGTTCTCCGGGACGATCAGCGACCCCGAGCTGATGGCGCAGCTGGAGGTCACCCTCGCGAACGGCCAGGTCATGCGGGTCGCCAGCGACGGGACGTGGAAGACCGTCCTCGGTCCCGTCACCTTCTCCAACTGGTACGGCGGCGAGGACCACGACGCCCGCCGCGAGCGCCCCGGCTGGGACCGGCCCGGCGCGTCCCGCTCCGGCTGGGAGGACGCCGTCCCCGTCTCCGCGCCCGGCGCGCTCAGCGGGCGCGAGGCCGAACCCGTCCGCGTCGTCGAGACCCTGCCCGGTGAGCAGGTGGGCTCCGGCGACGGGTACCAGGTGTTCGACGTCGGCCGCGTCATCGCCGGGCGCCCCGAGATCACCGTGACCGCGCCCGCCGGCACCGCCGTCCGCGTGTACCCGTCCGAGAGCCTCAAAGACGGCCGCGCGTACCAGTCGGCCAGCAACGTCGGCGCGCCGATCTGGGACCAGTACACGACCCGCACCGCCGGGGCCGAGACCTGGCACCCGCGGTTCTCCTACCACTCGTTCCGGTACCTGGAGGTGCGCGGGCTGCCCGCCGGCGCGACGATCACCGTCCGCGGGCAGGCGCTGCGCAACGGCACCGCCTCCGCCGGCTCGTTCAGCTCGTCCAACGACCTCATCGACGGCGTCCACGGCCTCGTCCGCCGGGCCATCGAGAACAACATGCAGAGCATCCTCACCGACTGCCCGAGCCGCGAGAAGCTCGGCTGGCTGGAGCAGGACCACCTCGTCGGCGACGCCCTCGCCGCCAACTACGACGTGCACGCGCTGCTGCGCAAGGTCGTCCAGGACATGGCGGACGCGCAGACCGACACCGGTCTCATCCCGTCCACCGTGCCGGACTACACCGTCCTCGCCGGCGCCTACCGCGACGACCCCAACTGGGGCGGCGCGTTCGTCGTCGTCCCGTGGCAGCTGTACCAGAACTACGGCGACACCGAGACGATGCGGACCTACTACGCGCAGATGAAGAAGTACTCCGCGTACCTGGAGGCCCGCGCGACCGGCGGGCTCACCGACTACAGCCTCGGCGACTGGTTCACGCCCGACCGGACGTTCCCGAAGACGGTGTCGGGCACCTACGGCTACTGGCGCGTCAACGACACCCTGGCGAAGATCGCCGGAGTGCTCGGCCAGACCGCCGACGCCGCCGCCTACAAGGCCAAGGCGGACCAGAGCGCCAAGTCCCTCGCCGACAAGTACTACGACGCCTCCACGGGCACCTTCGCGGGCGGCGGCCAGGGCGCCGAGGCCCTCGCCCTCGACATGGGCGCCGTCCCCGCCGGCGACCGCCAGAAGCTGCTCGACCACCTGGTCGGCAGCGTCAAGGACGCCGGGTACCACCTGCTCCTCGGCGAGATCTCGCTGCCGTCGGCGTTCCGCGTCCTGCCCGACGACGTCGTCTACCAGATCGCCACACGAACCGACAGCCCCAGCTACGGCTACCAGGTCGTGCACGGCAACACCGCCCTCGGCGAGTCCTGGGACGGCGGCAGCGGCCAGTCCCAGGACCACTTCATGCTCGGCTCGATCGACTCGTGGTTCACCTCCCGGCTCGCCGGGCTCCGGCAGGCGGCCGGCTCCACCGGCTACCGGAACCTCGTCATCGACCCGGCCGTCGTCGGCGACCTGACCCGCGCGTCCGCGACACGGCGGACGCCGTACGGCGAGGTCCGCTCGTCCTGGACGCGCGACGGCGGCAAGGTCACGCTGACCGTCACCGTCCCGGCGGGCGGCACCGCCGAGGTCCACGTCCCCGGCGCCGCCGAGCCCGCCGAGGTCGGCTCCGGCACCTGGACCTTCCACGGCACCGTCGCCTGACGACCCGGCCCCCCCCCCCCTCCCGCCGCCGGTAGCGGTCGCCCGGCGCCTCGACGGGCGGCGGCAGCAGCGAGTAGACGGCCCGGCTCGCATTGAAATGCGCCAGGTAGTAGACCCGGCCGTCCTTCCGCAGTTCGAGCGGGGGCGGATCGCTCACCCCGCCCAGGTCGTGCGGATGGCCCTCGGCCCCGCACGTCCTGGCCGGGAGGACCGCGGTGGACCACCAGGCCGCGACCTTCTCGGCCTCCTCGCGGCCCTCCCAGAGCCTGACCTCGCCGCCCGGCGCGCCCGGTGCGGTCAGCACGCGCATGAGAGCCGGGTCGTAGATCCCGCGGACCCGGAAGTTCTCCATGTGCCGGCGCGGAACCACCATCCGCACGTATCCGCCGCGCCTGCCCCGGTGCCGGCCCGCCACCAGGAGGTCGGTGCCGCCGTCGCCCCATTGCGGCGGCAGCACCCACAGCTTCGTCCCGCCCGAGAAGTGCCTCAGCCCGCGGCGGATCACCAGCCCGCCCTCACCGGAGGCCGTTTCCCGCCGCACGTTCGCGACCACGCAGAAGCCGAGCAGTTCGCCCATGGGCCCAGGATTCGCCGGGACACGCCACCGCCGCAACGGGTTTGCGGCGCGTCAGCGGCGGGCGACCGCCGGGGCGCGGTCGGCGAGGCGGACGCTCAGCTGCGCCGTCGCGGTGAGGACGGTGCCCGCCGGGGCCCCGGCGAGCGACGCGTCGGTGACGACGGAGCGCCGACCCAGGTAGAGGTACGTCTTCGGGTCGAAGACGTACTCGTCGCGCTGCCCGGCGCCGGGGACGTCCAGGGACACGGCGACGCCCGTGCGGCCGGCGGCGTCCACGGCCCTGCCCACGGTCCGCACGCCCGGGATCGCGGCCGCCGCCCGGAACAGCGCCTTGCGCTGCGCGGCCGGCATGTACGCCTCGGTGAGCATGCCGCCCACGTTCTGCCACGCCTGGCCGTCCGCCGCCGGACCCGTCCCGAGGTGGGAGTACAGGTGCTCGTACATCTTCGCCGGGTCGGCGGGCAGGCGGCTCAGGTAGGCGTAGTCGGTGCGCAGCCACTCCGCGCGCCGGTCGAAGTCCGCGGCCTTCTCCGGACCGCTGCGCCCGGCCTCCCCGCGCGCCTCCGGCGGGAGCGCCTCGCCGGGATAGGGCCTGGGCGGCAGCGCCTCCGTCTCCAGGACGCCGTGCGTCGCGTCGCCGTCCACGGGCAGCCAGATCGTGCGGTTCGCGCGCGCCAGGTAGCGGGCGTGGCGGCCGCCGGTGCTGCTCTCCACGGGATCCATCGTCACGGACCGGTAGACGAGGAACTGGCCGGGCCTCGGGTGCAGCTCGGGCGTCCGGCCCGCCGCGTCCGCGGCGTGCTGGAGCAGCTCGACGTGCGCGACCGGCATGGCGTGGACGGCCGGGGCGCGGTGCGGCCCCCCGCCGGATCCGGCCACGACCAGGCCCGCGGTGACGGCGGCGGCCGCGGCTCCGGCGGTCACGGCCACGGCGAGCCGGAAGCGCCGGGTCCCGCGCGCCTTCGGCCGGCCGGTCGCCGGGGCGAGCATCGCGGCCCGCAGCCGCTCCTCCTCGGCCCGCAGGTCCTCCGGTCCGGGCCGGGGGATCTCGGACCGGAACCGCTCGAGTCGGGTCATCTCATTCATGGACGGGCTCCTCGCTGACGATGGCCATGACGTCCGTCCCGCCGAGCTCGCGGCGCAGCTGCGCCTTGGCCCGGTTGATCCGCGACCGGACCGTGCCGACGCGGACGCCCAGCGCCCGCGCGACCTCCGGGTAGCTGAGGCCCTCCCACGCCACCAGCAGCAGCGCGTCGCGGCGCCCCTTCGGCATCGCGGCCAGCGCCGCCGCCAGCCGCGGGCCGGACGCCTCGGCGGTGAGCCGCTCGTCGCTGCGGTCGGTGAACGCCGCCGTCACAGGGTCGGCGCCCGTGCGCCGCAGGGCGCGCAGGTACCGGACCTCCGTCCGGACGTGCCGTCCCATCAGGTTGGTGGCGATGCCGTACAGCCACGGGCGCGCGTTCGGGCGCGTCAGGTCGTACGCGTGCCTCCGGCTGAACGCCGCCAGGAAGGTCTCGGCGACGACGTCCTCGGCGGCGTCGCCGCCGAGCCTCCGGGTGACGTAGCGCTTGATGTCGGGCGCGTGCCGGCGGAAGATCTCGGCGAACGCCTCCGGCTCGTGCCGGGAGCGTCCGATGACGGAGGCGTCATCGGCCTCGGCCCGGCTCGTGTCGCTCATGGTGTGGGGGCCTCTCGGCTCTGGAACGGGACGCCCCTTGTTGCCCGCCCGCGGCCGATCGGTTCCCGGTGCGTCAGCGGCCCACCGAGCCGTCGATGCGCTCGCGCAGGATGTCGGCGTGGCCCGCGTGCCGGGCGGTCTCCTCGATCATGTGCACCAGCAGCCAGCGCATGGACGGCGGCGGCGTCTCGCGCAGCGACCGGGCGCCCGGCCGGTCCAGGTCCGGGCAGGCCGCGGCGATCGCGTCCGAGCGCGCGGCGGCGGCGCGGTAGCCGGCGACGATGTCCGCGGCCGTCTCGCCGGGCAGCGGCGGCTCGCCGTCGTCCAGCCGCGGCACGTCGGCGCCCTCGTACGCCCACACGAACCAGTTCAGCTCCGTGTGCGTGAGGTGCTTGACCAGGCCGAGCAGGCTCGTGCCGGATGGGACGCCGGGCGCGCGGGCCGCCTCGTCCGGGACGCCGGCGGCCTTGGCCACGACGGCGTCGCGCAGGTAGCGCAGGAACGCCAGCAGGGTCGTCGGCTCGTCGGCGTTCAGGCTCGGCGGACGCAGGTCCCCACGCGGTTCGTTCATCGCACCACCCTAGGGCAGCGCCGTTCCCGGAGCCGCCCGCTGCGGGCGGGCGTCAGGCGGGGAAGGTCCAGCGGGTGGCGGCGAACGGCTCGACGAACGCCACGCCGATCGCGGTGCGGACGGTGAAGCGGTACAGGTGCCACGGCGGCGGGCCGGCGCTCTGCGCGCTGTACGGGGCGGTGAAGGCGTCGCCGTCGACCTCGGCGGGCCAGCCGCCGTCGCGGTAGGCGGCCGCGACCGGTTCGAGCACGGCCGGGTCGGTGACCCGCGCCGCCTCGCCTTCGAGGACGAGGTCCAGGCCCTCCAGCCGGGCGGACAGCGTGCACGCCGGGTTCCCGGCGAGGTTGCGGGACTTGCGGGTCCCCGGGCCGCTGGTGAAGTACAGGTCGCCGTCGTGCCACAGCGCGCCGATGCCCGCCGAGTGGGGGCGCCCGTCCGGGCGGACCGTGCCGAGGAACACGGGCGTCTCCATCCGCGGCAGGCCCTCGGCCAGCGCGGTCCGGGCCCGGTCCCACGGCATGGGGCCGCCGCTGCCGTAGATGTCCAGGTCGCTGACGTCGACGGGGTCGCGTTCGGTCATCGCTCTCCACCTCTCCGTTGGTGCGTCGTCGGAGATATGACCGGTCCGCGGCCGGGAACTCATCGCGGGCGCCGGGTTGACCTCAAGCCCGGTCGAGGTGTGAGCGTTGCCGTGAGCGATAGGGAGTGTGCCGATGAAGGTCGTGCGCGTGACGCGGTTCGGGGACCCGGGCGTCCTGGTGTCGGGGGAGGCGCCGGAGCCGGCCGCCGGTCCGGGGCAGGTGGTCGTCGCGGTGGCGGTCGCCGAGATCAACTTCGTGGAGACGCAGCTGCGGCGGGGGATCACCCCCGGGCCTCCGCTGCCGGAGCCGCCGTACGTGCCGGGCGGCGGGGTGGCCGGGCGGGTGGCCGCGATCGGGGACGGGGTCGCGCCGGAGTGGCTGGGCAGGCGGGTCGCCACCGGGACCGCGGACCGGCTCGGCGGCAACGCGGAGCGGGCCGTCGCGGACGTGGGCGACCTCGTCCCGGTGCCGGACGGCCTCGGCCTGCCGGAGGCGGCGGCGCTGCTGAACGACGGCGGGACGGCGCTGGGACTGTTCGAGGGTGCGGAGGTCCGCGCGGGCGACCGGGTGCTGGTCGAGGCGGCGGCGGGCGGGCTCGGGAGCCTGCTCGTGCAGCTGGCGCTGTCGGCGGGGGCCCGGGTCGTCGGCGCCGCGCGGGGCGAGGCGAAGCTCGCGCTGGTCCGGGAGCTCGGCGCGGAGGCCGTCGACTACTCGGCGCCGGGCTGGGCGAAGCAGGCGGTGGACGCGACCGGCGCGGGGTTCGACGTGGTGTTCGACGGCGTGGGCGGTGAGATCGGCCGGGCGGCGTTCGGCGCGACGGCCCGGGGCGGCCGGTTCTCCGTGCACGGGGCGTCCAGCGGCGCGGCGACGGTGGTCCCGCCGGACGAGGCGGCGGAGCGCGGCGTGACGGTCTTGGGCATCGAGCAGCTCATGGGGTTCGGGATCGGGGCGAAGGAGCGGGCGCTGCGGGCGATGGAGGAGGCCGCCGCGGGCCGGATCCGCCCGGTGATCGGGCAGCGGCCGCCGCTGGAGCGCGCCGCCGACGCCCATGCGGCGATGGAGTCCCGGTCGGTCGTCGGCAAGACGCTGCTCATCGTGTGAGGACGGCCCGGCCGCGCGGCCGGGTGTGCGGCCGGGCGTGCGGCGCCGCGCGGCCGGGCCGTCCCGTCACGGCAGCAGGGACAGCTCCAGGTGGGCGGAGACGATCCAGTTCGGCGCGTCCACGACCTCGGAGATCTTCAGGTCGGCGGCGACGCTCGCCAGCAGGTAGGCGTCCACCGGGGCCATGCCGGTGCGGGCCGCGACCTCCGCGACGAGGGCGCGCGCCGCGTCCCTGGACGCCTCCATGAGGTCGGGGCCGATGCCGGTGGTGACGAGCGCGGCGCCGGTCCGCTGCGTGCGCGGGTCGGTCTCGATCAGCGGGGTGGACGGGGTGGCGCCGCGGCGCACGTCCACGCGGAGCCGGACGGTCGCGTCGGTCTCCACGCCGGTGCCGCAGACCTCGCCGTCGCCCATCGCCGCGTGCGCGTCGCCGAGGGACAGCAGCGCGCCGTCCACGCCGACCGGAAGGACGAGCCGGGCGCCGGGGCCGATGTGCCGGACGTCCATGTTGCCGCCCCAGCGGCGCGGCGGGACGATCGAGTGCGCGCCGGGCTCGGGCGGCGCGACGCCGATCGTGCCGATCATCGGGACGACCGGGACGCGCAGCCCCGGCAGCAGCTCGGCGCCCCCGTCCCCGATCGCGGAGACGCGCAGGTGCGCGTCCGGGAAGTCGTCGGCGAGCAGCCCGAAGCCGGGGATGCAGGCCGTCCAGCCCCAGTCGCCGACGGCCATGTCCAGGACGTCGATCACCAGGGCGTCGCCGGGCGCGGCGCCCTCGACCAGGAACGGCCCGGTGACGGGGTTGACCCGGCCGAAGTCGAGCGCGGCGACGTCGGCCGCGCCGGAGGCGGGCCCGAGCTGCCCGCCGCTCGCGTCCGCCGTCTCGACGGTGAGCTCGGCGCCGGGGGCGATCGCCGCGATCGGCTCGATCGCGTTGTCCCACGCGTTGTGCACGCTGGTGCGGCGGATGTGCATCAGTCCTCCAGCTTGAGGTCGGTACCGCGGCCGGAGCGCCGGTAGAACAGCATCACCAGCACCCCCAGGACGAGCCAGCAGACGCCTCCGATCTTCGCGCGCGCGTCGGCGTTCCAGAGCACCGAACCGATGATCAGGAAGCCGATCGCGGGGGCGGCGATGTGCAGGCCCCAGCGGGTGCTCCGGTTCCGGAGCTTGAAGTGCACGAAGACCGCGACGTGCAGGAGCAGGAACGAGAAGAGCGCGCCGAAGTTGACCAGCGAGGACAGCACGTCGATCTGGCCGGTGAAGAACAGCCCGAGGATCAGCGAGATCACCGCGACGAACAGGATCGCGCGCTCGGGCGTCTTGCGCGTGGGATGGATGTGGGCGAGGAACGCGGGCAGCTTGCGGTCGCGCGCCATGCTGAACAGCAGCCGGGACGTGGCGGCCTGCGCGACCAGCGAGTTGGCGATGCCGGTGGCGAGGGCCGCGGCCACCGCGACGGTGACCTTCAGCCAGTGCCCGCCGGCGATCTGCGCGATGTCGTAGAACGCGGAGTTGGTGGCGTCGTCGCCGGCGAACTCGGTCTTGCCCGGGACGAGCAGCGCCGCGACCCACGTCTGCACCACGAACAGCACCGCGACCAGGCACAGCGCCACGACGGTGGCGCGGCCGACGATCCTGCGGCCGGAGTCGCGGACCTCCTCCGACAGGGTGGAGATGCCGTCGAAGCCGAGGAAGCTCAGCACCGCGATCGACAGCGCCCCGAAGATCAGCCCGGGGGTGAGCAGGTCGGGCTTGAGCAGCGGGTCGAAGGAGAAGTGGGCGCCGTTCTTCCCCTGCGCGACGGCGGCGAGGCCGAACCCGACGAACAGCGCGAGCACCACCAGCTCGGCGACCAGGAACAGCCGGTTCAGCCGCGCCGTCGACTCGATGCCCAGAAAGTTGATCACCGTGTTGACCAGGACGAACACCACGACCCACGCCCACTGCGGGACGGCCGGCAGCAGCGAGTTCAGCGCCGCCGCGCTCATCACGTACAGCAGCGTCGGGACGAGGAGGTAGTCCAGCAGGATCGCCCAGCCGGCGAGGAACCCGACCTTGTCGTTGATCCCGCGCCCGGCGTAGGCGTAGACGGACCCGGCGATCGGGAACGCCCGCGACATCTCCCGGTAGCTGAGCGCGGTGAACAGCATCGCGACCAGCCCGATGACGTAGGTGAGCGCCACCATGCCCTTGGAGCCGTTGAACACGACGCCGAAGATGGTGAACGGTGCGATCGGCACCATGAACACCAGGCCGTAGATCACCAGGTCGGCGAGGCTGAGCGAGCGCTTGAGCTCCTGGTCGTACCCGAAGGACTTCAGCGTCCCTTCCGCCGACTCGGCGGCGGCGCCCGCGGCGGGGCTCGTGGGGCTCGCGGCGCTCGCGGGGCGCGCGGCGGCGCCGGGGGAGGCGCCGGACGGCGCGGGGTCTGGGCTGGCGGTCGTCATCGCGCGCCTTTCCGGGGGTCGTTCAGCGGACGGGGTCTGGGGCGTTCGGTGGACGGGGTCGTTCAGCGGACGGGGTCGTGGGCGTCGAGGAACGCGCCGACGGCGGACATGCAGGCCGCGCGCTCCTCGACGTGCGGCATGTGGCTGGAGTCCTCGAAGATCTGCCAGCGGGCGCCGGGGATGCGGTCGGCGTAGGGGCGGACGGCGCCGGGCGTGGCCTCGTCGTGCCGCCCGGAGATGATCAGCGTGGGGGCGGCGATCCGGTCGAGCCGGTCCACGATCGTCCAGTCCCGGAGGGTGCCGACGACGTGGAACTCGCTGGGCCCGTTCATCGTGTGGTAGACGGTCGGGTCCGCGTCGATGGCGGCGAACGTGCGGGCGACCTCGTCCGGCCAGGGGATCCGGCAGACGTGCCGGTCGTAGAAGACCCGCATGGCCTCGGCGTAGGCGGGGGAGCCGGTGGTGCCGGCGGCCTCGTGCTCGCGGAGCGTCGCCTCGACGCCCGCGGGCAGCGCGGCGCGCAGCCCGGCGGCGGCCTCCAGCCACAGCGGCATGGACGCGGGCGAGTTCGCGATCACCAGGGAGCGCAGGCCGGCGGGCCGCCGCACCGCGTGCTCGGCGCCGAGCATCCCGCCCCACGACTGGCCGAGCAGGTGGTAGCCGCCGGCGATGCCGAGGTGGGCGAGGAGGTTGTCCAGCTCGTCGAGGAACAGCTCGACGGTCCAGAAGTCCGCGCCCGCGTCCGGCAGGTGGGTGGAGCGGCCGTTGCCGAGCTGGTCGTAGTGGATCACCTGCCGGCCGGTGGCGGCGGCGAGGTCGGCGAAGGAGAGCACGTAGTCGTGGGTGCAGCCGGGGCCGCCGTGCAGCACGACGAGCGGCGCCCGGCCCGAGCCCGGCGTGCCGGTGACGCGGTACCAGGTGCGGTGGCCGCGGAAGGGGGCGTGGCCCTCGGCGGCGGCCGGTGCGATCACGCGTACCTCCTGTGAGCTGGGAGAACCCCGGTCCCGGCGGGGCGGCGGGCGGGCGGCGGGCGCGGGGGCCGCGCGGCCGGATGCGAGACTATGCGGTAAAAGGTCTGATTTCTAGACCTTTGAAGGAAGTTATCGTTTCCGGCGGGGCGGACCGGAGGGACGGGGAGCATGGAGCACGAGGCGCTCGGACCGCTGCGTCCCGCGACCACCGGCGAGCAGGTCGCGCACCGGCTGGCGACGGCGATCGCGCTCGGCGAGTTCAGCCTCGGCGACCGGCTGCCCAGCGAGCGGGACCTCGCCGCGCTGCTCCAGGTCAGCCGGGAGAGCGTGCGCGCGGCGCTGCGCCGGCTCGCCGGCTCCGGCCTGGTGGAGGTGCGGCGCGGGCGGGGCGGCGGCGCCTTCGTCCGCGCCGAATGGGGCGAGGCCAGCGAGGGCGCGGTGCGCAGCGCGCTGCTGGAGCGCTGGACGGAGTTCGAGGAGCTGTTCGACTACCGGCGGCTCGTCGAGAGCCTGATCGCCCGCACCGCCGCCGAACGCGCCGACGACGCCGACCGCGCGGCCATCGCCGAGGCGCTCGCCCGGTTCGACGCCGCCGCGACGCCCGGCGAGGCCCGCGAGCACGACGTCCGGCTGCACGCCGCGGTCGCGCGCGCCACCCACAACGCGCGGCTGGTCGGGCTGCACGAGCGGCTGCTGTCGGAGGTCAGCCTCGGGGTGTCCGCCGAGCCGTACACGTGGGCGATCTACGAGGAGGCCAAGCCGCACCACCACGCGCTCGCCGCGGCGGTCGCGCGCGGCGACGGCGACGAGGCCGCGCGCATCGCCGGCCGCCACTTCGCGATCACCGAGGACGCGCTGCGCCGGCTGGCCGAGCGCGTCCGGCCGCCAGGCGCGCGGTAGAAGGGGCTAACCGGCGGCGGGGCGCCGGGTCACTCGTCGCCGGTCGGCAGGTTGTAGGCGATCAGTCCGGCGGACCCGCCGGACAGGTCGAGCTCGGTGACCGCGCAGTTGCGGACGCGCGGGAACGCCCGCCGGTAGGACGCCGGCGGGAGCCCGAGCAGCTCGCACAGCGTCAGCCGCAGCAGCGTGCTGTGCGTGACGACCAGGACGCGCGCCCCCGGCTCGGCGTCCGCGATGTGGCGCAGCACGCCGGCGCCGCGCGCGGCCGCCTTGGCCGGGTCCTCGGCGCCGGGGAACGGCGAGCCCGCCGGGTCGGCGCGGAACGCGGCGACCTCGTCCGCGGGCATCTCGGCGAGCACCCGCCCCTCGGCGGCGCCGAAGTCGACCTCGCTCAGGTCGGTGTCCACCTTCAGCGGCAGCCCGAGCGCGTTCGCGGCCGGCGCGGCGGTGCCGCGGGCGCGGCCGAGCGGCGACGCCCACACCGCCCCGATGCCCCGGCCGGCCGCCCAGCGCCCGAGGGCGGCGGCCTGCCGGCGGCCCCGCGCGCTGAGCGCGACGTCGCTGACGCCCGCGTACCGGTTCTCCTCGTGCCACACGGTCTCGCCGTGCCGTGCCAGATAGAGCGTCGTCATCCCGTGCCCCCGGTCGCAGCGTTCCACCCCGATGTGCGCGCCGTCCCAGTATGCCGGTGCGAGCCGGCTCACAGGTTCGGCCGCCGATCTGGTGGGCACGGCTCTCCTGGCACGGCTGATTCCGGAACCGGCGGATTCCAGTCAGGCACCATCCGAAGGGGAGGACCATGACCGTACCGGACGTCAGGCTGAACGACGGGGCCATGATGCCGCAGCTCGGCTTCGGGGTGTTCCAGGTGACCGACGAGGAGGCCGAGCACGCCGTCGAGGTCGCGCTGCGCGACGGCTACCGCAGCGTCGACACCGCCAGCGCCTACGGCAACGAGGAGGGCACGGGCCGCGCGCTCCGCGCCTCCGGGCTGCCGCGCGAGGAGCTGTTCATCACCACCAAGCTGTGGAACAGCGACCAGGGCTACGACCAGACGCTCCGCGCGTTCGACGCGAGCATGCGCCGCCTCGGCCTGGACTACCTCGACCTGTACCTGATCCACTGGCCGATGCCCGGCCACGACACCTACATGGACACCTGGCGGGCGTTCGAGAAGCTCAAGGAGGACGGCCGGATCCGCTCGATCGGCGTCTCCAACTTCACGATCGACACGCTGCGCCGCGTGATGGACGAGTCCGGCACCGTGCCCGCGGTCAACCAGATCGAGCTGCACCCCTACTTCCAGCAGGACGAGCTGCGCGCGTTCCACCGGGAGCACGGCATCCACACCGAGGCGTGGGCGCCGCTCGGGCAGGGCCAGGGGCTGCTGGACGACCCGGTGCTCGACCGCATCGCGCAGGCGCACGGCCGGACCCCGGCGCAGGTGGTGCTGCGCTGGCACCTGCAGATCGGCAACGTGGTGATCCCGAAGTCGGTGACGCCGCGGCGGATCGCCGAGAACATCGACGTGTTCGGCTTCGACCTCGGCCCGGACGACATGAAGGCGATCGGCGAGCTGGACAAGGGCGCCCGGGTCGGCCCCGACCCGGCCACGTTCGAGATGGCCTGACGGCCCCGCCTCGCGGCGGGGCGGGCCGGCGTCAGCGCTTCTCGCCGACGCCCACGAGCCCGGCGAACCGCTCGCCGTCGGTCCGGACCCCGCCGTCCAGCCACTCGCGCGGGCCGGTCAGGCCGGGCGGCAGCAGCTCGAACCCGTCGAAGAAGCCGCGGATCCGCGCGCGCGGCCGGGCGCCGAGGGGTGCGCTGGCGTCCGCGTAGACCCGCTCGGCCTCCGCCATCGCCTCCGGGAACGCGTCCGTGGCCAGGTGGGACAGGACGAGCCGGCTGCCCGGCGCGAGCGCGTCGCGGTAGCGGGCGACGAGCGCGGCGGGGTCCTCGGCGTCGTCCACGAAGTGGAGCACCGACACCAGCATCAGCGCCACCGGCTCGGAGAAGTCGATCATCTCGCGGACCGTCGGGTGCGCCATGATCTCCTCGGGCCGGCGCAGGTCGCCTTGGACGAACCCGACGCGCTCCGCGTCCGCGAGCAGCGCCCGCCCGTGCGCGCACACGACGGGGTCGTTATCGACGTAGACGGTCCGCGCCTCCGGGCGGACCTCCCGGACGGCCTCGTGCACGTTCTCCCGCGTCGGGAGCCCCGACCCGAGGTCGAGGAACTGCGCGATCCCGGCCCGCGCGGCGTCCCGCACGGCGGCGCGCAGGAACGCCCGGTTCAGCCGGACGCCGCGCACCACCCGGCCCTCGGAGATCTCCACGATCCGCGCGGCGGCCTCCCGGTCGGCGGCGAAGTTGTCCTTGCCGCCGAGCCAGTAATCGTACATCCGCGCGACGTTGGGGGTTCCGGGGTCGAGATCCGCGGTGGCGTCGGTCACGCGGACATGATCCTCTGGCCGTCCGGGCCCGGCAAGCGGAACGCCGGTGCCGGACAAGGAGGCGGCGAGGCGCGCTCAGGGGCGGCGTCGCCAGGCGGCGAGGGCCGCGTCCACGTCGCCGCGGATGCGGTCGCGGGCCTCGCGGCGCGGCACCCCCGCCATCAGCAGCGCGTCGTAGCCGGTGTCGAGGTGCCGGATCGAGGCGATGACGGCGAGCGTGACGGCGTCGGCGTCCAGGTCGCGGCCCGCCGCGCTGCGGCCGACCCGGCCGCTGCCGCGCAGCCCGGCGTGCCGGGCGATCTCCTCGGCGCGCCCCGCGGGGCAGCCGGGGAACAGCCGGACGATCTCGGCGGCCATCCGGGCCTGGAAGTCGGCGTCCTGCCCGGCGCGGCGCTCCCGGTCGCGCTCGCGGCGGCGGGCCCGCGCGTCCCCGTCGGCGAGGCACTGCTCCTCGGCGCGCTCCAGCGCCGCCTCCTCGACCAGCACGCCGCGCCGCTCGTAGCGCTTGCGGCGCCGGTTGTGCTCGACGACGACGGCCGACAGCCCGCTCTCCTTCTTCGCGCGGCGGCTCAGCGCGGCGTTCCCGGACGGCAGGAACACCAGGTGCCCGAGGTCGGCGCAGTCCAGGCAGAGCGGCGCGCCGTCCTCGACGACCTGGAATCCGCCGGGGGCGCGGCACCCCGGGCACGTCCAGTCGCCCGGCGGCACCAGGACGGTGATGTCGGGCGCCTTGGCCTGCCGGGCGGCGAGGCGCTCGCGCTGCGCGGGTGTCAGGTCGGGGGACAGCCAGTGCGTGCGGTGGTCGCGTTCGGCGGCGTCGCGCCCGGCGGCGGTGAAGCGCAGCTCGCGGTGGTCGCGGGTGGCGGCGGCGTAGGGGGTCTCGGCGGGCTCCAGGCCGTTCGCCTCGGCCCAGGCGCGCAGGGCGCGCAGCGCGGCGGCGATCTTGTCGGGCCGGACGGTCATCGCGGCGTGCAGGTGGTCGTGCCGCCCCTGCCGCCACTCGTCGACGGTCGCGGTCCGGATCCAGCCGAGCCGGACGAACACGTCCACGGGCGCCACGGCCCGGGACCGCTTCAGCAGCTCTCCGGCGGCGTCCGACACCCGGCGCGCCAGCCGGGACTCCTGCACCTCGCTCACGGCGCCCCACGCTATAGGACCTCTCGGACGATCCCGGCCGACCTGCGTCGATGACGGAAAGTAGCGGAGCGTAGCGTTCCGTGCATGGGGGATGATCGGGCGAGCTGGACCGGTCCGGGCGGCCTGCGGGTGACGGCGGTGCGGCTGTCGGGGGCGCACGGGGTGTGGGCCGCCCTCGCGGGCGTGCGCGGCGCCGACGCGTACCTCGTGACGAGGAACGGCGCGATCGTCGGCTACTACGCCACCGTGGAGGACCTGGCGGACGTGCTGGACCTGGCCGAACTGCACGCCGACTAGGCCGCGGCTGACAGTCCCGGCCCACTTCGAGGCAGGCGCTAGGCCTCGTCCGCACGGCTCCGGCCGGGGTCGGTTCCGGGGGTTTCGGGGAGTTCGCCGCTTGCGGGAATGCGATCCGTCGTGTAATCGTTTACAACAGCACGATGTAATCGTTTACACGATCGTTTCCATGGGAGGTGCGCCTTGGCCGGGGTGAAGGACGTCGCGCGGCTCGCCGGCGTCTCCGTCGCGACCGTCTCGCGCGTCCTCAACGACAGCGCGTCGGTCACCGAGGCGACGCGGGCCCGCGTCCTCGCGGCCGTGGACGAGCTCGGCTACCGCCCGAACGCCGTCGCGCGCTCGCTGCGCACCGACACCACCCGCACGATCGGGCTGGTCATCGGCGACATCCTCAACCCGTTCTTCACCGAGCTGGCCCGCGCGATCGAGGACCGGGCGCGGGCGGCCGGCTACTCGGTCGTCATCGGCAACGCCGACGAGCGCCCCGAGCGCCAGGACCACTACGTCCGGACCCTGCTGGAGCAGCGGGTCGACGGCCTGCTGCTGTGCCCCACGGCGGAGATCACGCCGCTGGTCCGCGACGTCGTCCGGGACGGCGGGCCGCTGGTGTTCCTCGACCGGACCCTGCCGGGGCTGGACGTCCCGACGGTCCGCGCCGACGGCACCGCCGCGATCGGCGCGCTGGTGGCGCACCTCGCGCGGCTCGGGCACCGGCGCATCGCGTTCGTGTCCGGCCCCGCGCTGCTGTCCACCGGCCGCGAGCGGACCGCGGCGTTCCGGGCGGCGCTGGAGGCCGCCGGGCTCCCCGTCCGGCCCGAGTACCTGGAGGCCGGCGACTTCCAGGCGGCCAGCGGGCGGGCCGCCGCCGCCCGGCTGCTGGACCTGCCCGAACCGCCCGAGGTGATCTTCGCGGGCGACAACCTGATGGCGCTCGGCGCGCTCGACGAGATCCGCGCGCGCCGGCTGGCGATCCCCGGGGACGTGGGGATCGCCTCCTACGACGACGTCCCGTGGTTCACCCATGTGGACCCGCCGGTCACCGCGATCGGCCAGCCCGTCCAGGAGCTCGGCCGGCGCGCGGTGGGGGCGCTGCTGGAGCGGATCGAGGGCCGCCCGGTCGAGCCGGTGGTGCTCGACGCGCGGCTGGTCGTGCGGCGCTCCTGTGGCGAGCCCGGCGACGAACGACACGGAAGCGAAGGGAGTGGCCGCCCATGAGCCTGCCTGCCGAGAAGGAGATCCTCCGGGTGCGCGGGCTGCGCAAGGCGTTCCCGGGCGTGCTCGCGCTCGACGGCGTCGACTTCGGCCTGCGGCCCGGCGAGGTGCACGTGCTCCTCGGCGAGAACGGCGCCGGCAAGAGCACACTGATCAAGACGCTGTCCGGCGCGCACCGCCCCGACGCCGGGATGATCGAGGTCGACGGCCGCGAGGTGGAGATCCGCACGGCGCAGGACGCCGAGCGGCTCGGCATCGCGACCATCTACCAGGAGTTCAACCTGGTCCCGGAGATGACGGTCGCGGAGAACCTGTTCCTCGGCCGCCAGCCGCGCCGGTTCGGGCTCCTCGACCGCAGGGCGATGAACGCCGCCGCGCGGGACCTGCTCGCGAAGGTCGGCGTCCAGGCCGATCCGGACGACCGGATGGCGGGCCTCGGCATCGCGCGCAGCCAGATGGTGGAGATCGCCAAGGCGCTGAGCCTGGACGCCCGCGTGCTGATCATGGACGAGCCGACCGCGGTGCTCACCACCGGCGAGGTCGACCGGCTGTTCGGCATCGTCGCGCGG
This sequence comes from Spirillospora sp. NPDC000708, assembly GCF_040299565.1. Lineage (NCBI taxonomy): Bacteria > Bacillati > Actinomycetota > Actinomycetes > Streptosporangiales > Thermomonosporaceae > Spirillospora > Spirillospora sp. NPDC000708. Next base: position 74,251 of record NZ_JBEPCJ010000010.1, on the reverse strand, counting down.
CTCCGCGAGCAGGGCGTCGCGGTCATCTTCATCACCCACCACCTGGAGGAGATCCCGCGGATCGGCGACCGCGTGACGGTGCTGCGCGACGGCAGGTCCGTCGCGGAGGTGCCGGCGGCCACGCCCCGCGACGAGCTCGTCCGGCTGATGGTGGGCCGCTCGATCGACCAGCAGTACCCGCGCGAGCGCACCGAGGCCGGCCCGCCGCTGCTCCAGGTCAAGGGACTGACCCGGGACGGCGTGTTCGAGGACGTGTCGTTCGAGGTCCGCGCGGGCGAGGTCGTCGGGCTCGCCGGGCTGGTCGGCGCCGGCCGCACCGAGGTCGCCCGCGCGATCTTCGGCGCGGACCGTCCCGACCGCGGCGAGGTCATCGTGGACGGCACGTCGCTGCCGCCCGGCGACGTCCACGCGGCGATGGAGGCCGGGGTCGGGCTCGTCCCGGAGGACCGCAAGGGCCAGGGGCTGGTGCTCGGCGCCGACGTCCAGGAGAACCTCGGCCTGGTGACGCTCGGCCGCGCCACCCGCGGCGGCCTCGTCGACCGGGCGGGGCAGCACCGGGCCGCCGGCGAGATCGCCGGGAGGCTCAACGTCCGGATGAGCGGGCTGCGGCAGGAGGTCCGCACCCTGTCGGGCGGCAACCAGCAGAAGGTCGTGATCGGCAAGTGGCTGCTCGCCGACGCGAAGGTGCTCGTGCTGGACGAGCCGACGCGCGGCATCGACGTCGGCGCGAAGGTCGAGATCTACGAGCTGATCAACGCCCTCACCGCCTCCGGGCACGCGGTGCTCATGATCTCCAGCGACCTCCCGGAGGTGCTGGGGATGAGCGACCGCGTCCTGGTGATGGCGCGGGGCCGGCTGGCCGGCGAACTGCCGGCGGCCGAGGCGACGCAGGACGCGGTGATGGCGCTGGCCGTCGCCGGGCCCGGCGCCGGGGAGAACCACGAGGAGAACGACGATGTCCACTAAGTCCGACGGAGTCGGCCCGGGGGGCGTGGGGGGTCGTCCCCCCTCGGACGACACCGAGACGTTGCGCAAGCGGCCGCAGGGGCCGCGGTCCGGCGGCGCGGCACGGGCCGCCGGCCGGCTGCTGGGCGAGAACGGCGCGCTGGCCGGGCTGATCATCCTGGTGGTCGCGCTGGCCATCGCGTCCGGTGACTTCCTGACCGTCACCAACCTGCTGAACGTCGGCGTGCAGGCGGCCGTCACCGCGATCCTGGCGTTCGGCGTCACGTTCGTCATCGTCACCGCCGGGATCGACCTGTCGGTCGGCGCGGTCGCCGCGCTGTCGGCGGTGGTGCTGGCCTGGACGGCGACGCAGCACGGCCTGGCCTGGCCGCTGGCGCTGGTCGCCGCGGTCCTCGTCGGCCTCGTCGCCGGCCTGGTCAACGGGGCGCTGATCACCTACGGGAAGCTGCCGCCGTTCATCGCGACGCTCGCGATGCTCGGCGTCGCGCGCGGTCTCGCGCTGGTGATCTCCGACGGCAGCCCGATCGCGTTCCCCGGCGCGGTCACCCACCTCGGCGACACGATCGGCTCGTACCTGCCCGTCCCGGTCATCGTGATGATCGTGATGGGGCTGCTGACGGCGCTGATCCTCGCCCGCACCTACAGCGGCCGCGCGATGTACGCGATCGGCGGCAACGAGGAGGCCGCGCGGCTGTCGGGCATCCGGGTGAACCGGCAGAAGCTCGTCACCTACGCGCTGTCCGGCGCGTTCGCGGCCGTCGCCGGGATCGTGCTGGCGTCCCGGCTCGCCTCGGCGCAGCCGCAGGCCGCCAACGGCTACGAGCTGGACGCGATCGCCGCCGTCGTGATCGGCGGCGCCAGCCTGTCCGGCGGCAAGGGCAAGGCGTTCGGCACCCTGGTCGGCGCGCTGATCCTCGCGGTGCTGCGCAACGGCCTGAACCTGCTGTCGGTGTCGGCGTTCTGGCAGCAGGTCGTCATCGGCGTCGTGATCGCGGCGGCGGTCCTGCTGGACACCGTCCGGCGGCGCGGCCTGCGGGTCCGGCCCGCGACGTTCTGGGCGGGCGGCGCCGCGGTCGTCGCGGTCATCGTCGCGCTCGCCGCGGTCGTCGCCACCACCGGCGGCAACGACTCCAAGTCCGGCGGCGCGGCGGGCGGCGGCTCGGTGCGGATCGGGCTGTCGGTGTCCACGCTGAACAACCCGTTCTTCGTCCAGTTCCGCCAGGGCGCGCAGGACGAGGCGAGGAAGGTCGGGGTGAAGCTGACCGTCGGCGACGCGCAGAACGACGCGTCGCAGCAGGTCAACCAGGTGCAGAACTACACCAGCCAGGGGATGAAGGCGATCATCGTCAACCCGGTGGACTCCGACGCCGCGGCGCCCGCGGTGAAGGCCGCGAACCGGGCGGACATCCCCGTCGTCGCCGCCGACCGCACCGTCAACGGCGCGAAGGTCGAGCAGCTCGTCGCGTCCGACAACGTCGCGGGCGGCAAGGACGCCGCGGCGCAGATGGCGCGGCTGCTGGGCGGCAAGGGCAAGATCGTCGTGATCCAGGGGCAGCCCGGCACCTCCGCCTCCCGCGAGCGCGGGCAGGGCTTCGGCGAGGGCCTCAAGCAGTACCCCGGCATCCAGGTCGTCGCCAAGCAGCCCGCCGACTTCGACCGGACCAAGGGCCTGGACGTCATGACGAACCTGCTCCAGTCGCACCCCGACGTGAACGGGGTGTTCGCCGAGAACGACGAGATGGCGCTCGGCGCGATCAAGGCGCTCGGCGGCAAGGCCGGAAAGCAGGTCAAGGTCGTCGCGTTCGACGGCACCCCGGACGGCATCAAGGCCGTCCAGGCCGGCACGCTGAACGCGACCGTCGCCCAGCAGCCCCGGCTGCTCGGCAAGATGGCCGTGGACAGCGCGCTCAAGGCCGCCAAGGGCGGCGGGCTGGTCGCCAACGCGCCGGTGCCGGTGAAGATCGCCACGCCGGAGAACGCCGCCCAGTTCGCCACGCAGTAGAAGGGGAGTTCCGTGCCGGAACAGTACGACGTCGTCGTGGTCGGCTCGGTCAACGCGGACCTGGTGGTCGGCGTGGACCGGCGGCCCGCGCCGGGGGAGACCGTCCTCGGCTCCGACCTCGCCACCCACCCGGGCGGCAAGGGCGCCAACCAGGCGGTCGCCGCCGCCCGGCTCGGCGGCCGGGTCGGGATCGTCGGCCGCGTCGGCGACGACGGGCACGGCGCGCTGCTGCGCGACGCGCTCGCCGAGGCCGGCGTGGACCTGGCGCACCTGGCCGCCACGCCGGGCCCGAGCGGCGTCGCGCTGATCACGGTCGGGCCGGACGGGGACAACAGCATCATCGTCTCGCCCGGCGCCAACGCCCGGCTCACCCCGGACGACGTCGCCGCCGCCCGCGACATGATCGCCGCCGCGTCCGTGGTGACGTTCCAGCTCGAGGTGCCGATGCCCGCGATCGAGGCCGCCGCCCGCGCGGCGGCCTCGGCGGGCGCCCGCGTCGTGCTGAACCTGTCGCCCACCGCGCCCGTCCCCGCCGAGGTCCTCGCGCTCTGCGACCCCCTCGTGGTGAACGAGCACGAGGCCGCCTGGCTGCTCGGCGGCCCCGGCACGGCGGACGGCACGGACCCGGAGCGGATGGCGGCGGCGCTGCTGCGCTCGGGCCCCCGCTCGGCCGTCGTCACCCTCGGCGCGGACGGCGTCGTCGTCGCCGACGCCGAGGGCACGGCGCCGATCCCGTCGCCGAAGGTGGAGGCCGTCGACACCACGGGGGCCGGCGACGCGTTCACCGCCGCGCTCTGCCTGCGCCTCGCGCGCGGCGACTCCCTGCGCGACGCCGCCCGCTACGCCACCCGTGTCGGCGCCGCCGCCGTCCGCAGGCCCGGCGCGCAGACCTCCTACCCCACCCCCGACGAGCTGCCCGCCTGACCGCCGGGCGGGTCAGCGGGTGGTGCGGGCCCGGAGGCGGTAGAGGTCGTCGGCGACGTCGTGCACGTCCGCGCCGAGGTCGAAGGCGCTGAACAGGTGCAGGTCGTCGGCGGTCTCGATCTCCAGCATCCGGGTGTGCAGCAGCAGCCGGCGGCGCTCGTCCACCCGGATCGCGGTCACCGCCTCCCACGGGACGCGGCGGTGGCCCGCGTACCCGGTGACGACCGTCATGCCGTCGCGGTCGGCGGCCACCCGGACGGGCGCCAGCAGGTCCCGCAGCGCGACGGCCGCGAGGCCCAGCGCCGCGACGCCCGCCAGCAGCAGCCGCTCCGAGTCGCCGCCGCTGAACGCGGCCACCGCCGCGACCGCCGCGGCCGCCGCGCACTTGGCCGCGACGACCTTGGGCGGCACCCGCCAGCGCCGCGACTCCTGCCCGTCCATGCGCCCACCGTAGTGGCAAGGGTGTTCCGTCCGGTGAAGGCCGGTCTGGCGTCCCCGCCGCGCGGGTGTCCGATACCGTCGGGGACATGCGACTCGGCGTGCTTGACGTGGGCTCGAACACGGTGCACCTCCTGGTGGTGGACGCCCACCGGGGAGCCCGCCCGCTGCCCGCGTTCTCCCACAAGGCGGAACTGCGCCTCGCCGCGCACCTGGAGGACGGCGACCGGCTGTCGGAGCGGGGCGAGCGCCTGCTCCGCGAGTTCGTCGACGAGGCCCTGCAGGTCGCCGAGGACAAGGGCGTCGAGGACCTGGTCGCGTTCGCGACCTCCGCCATCCGCGACGCCGCCAACGGCGAGGAGATCCTCGACCGCATCCGGGCGGAGAAGCGGATCGGCATCGACGTGCTGTCCGGCGAGGACGAGGCGCGGCTGACGTTCCTGGCCGTCCGCCGCTGGTTCGGCTGGTCGTCCGGGCGGCTGCTGGTGGTCGACATCGGCGGCGGCTCCCTGGAGATCGCGTCCGGCATCGACGAGGAGCCGGACGCGGCGTTCTCGCTGCCGCTCGGCGCGGGCCGCCTCACCCGCGACTGGTTCACCGCCGACCCGCCGCCCGCCGACGAGGTCCGCGCGCTGCGCCGGCACGTCCGCGCGGAGATCGCCCGGCACGTCGGGGAGGTGTCCCGGTACGGGCCCGCCGACCACGCGGTGGCCACGTCCAAGACGTTCCGGCAGCTCGCCCGGATCGCGGGCGCGGCGCCCTCGGGCGATGGACCGTACCAGCGGCGCGTCCTCCAGGACACCGACCTCACCGACTGGACCGAGAAGCTCGCGCAGCTGACGTCCGCCGAGCGCGCGGAGCTGCCCGGGGTGTCGGAGTCGCGGGCGCCGCAGCTGCTCGCGGGCGCGATCGTCGCCGACGCGGCGATGGACCTGTTCGAGCTGAAGGAGCTGGAGATCTGCCCCTGGGCGCTGCGCGAGGGCGTCATCCTGCGGCGCATCGACCACGCGTCGCCGCTGGCGCCGGGCCGCTAGACCGCTGTACCGCCGTTCGGGTGCCGTGCGTGCGGGCTGCGGGCCGTCATGACCAGCTCGGGTGGCCGAGGACCTGGCCCGCCGGGGTGATGACGCGGTCGCCGGTGCCGTCGGCGCGGACGGCGTGGATCTCCGGCGTGCCGACCGGGCCGCTGACGTAGCAGAGCCAGCGGCCGTTGCGGGACCAGCCCGGGTCCATGGCGTGGGCGCCGCCCGTGGTGAGCGGGTGCGGGTTCGAGCCGTCGGCGTTCATCAGCCAGATGTCGCTCGTCGCGGAGGGCCCGTGCGTGTAGGCGATCTTGGAGGCGTCCGGCGACCACTCCGGGTCGACCGCGCGGACGCCGTCCTTGGTCAGCCGCGTCCAGGGCCGCGACGGGTGGTCGGGGTCGAGGGTGTAGATCTGCTCGGCGCCGTCCTTCCTGCTCCAGAAGACGATCTGCCCCTTGGACGACCACATGGGGTCGTCCTTGGCCGAGTCGTCGCCGGTGAGCCGGGTGACCGTGCGGGTGTCGAGGGCGATCGCGTAGATCTGGTGGGTCCCGGTGGTGTCGCCGACGCCGGCGCCGCCCATGAAGGCGAGCCGCTTGCCGTCGGGCGACCAGGTCACCCGCCCGCCCGCGATGTCGGTGACCTTCCGCGCGTCCGACCCGTCGGCGTTCATGACCCACGCCGAGTTCGTCCCGCCGCTGGACCGGCTGAACGCGATGCGCGTGCCGTCCGGTGAGCGTTCGGGGAGCGTGTCGCAGGACGGGCCGCCGACGAGCGTCTTCGGCGCGGCGGAGCCGGGCGTGTAGGTGCCGATGTCGGCGTGGCAGTCCTTCGGCCAGCCGGGCCGGGTGTCGATCCGCACCAGCATGGGCCCGGAGGGGAATCCCGTGGCGGGGGCGGCGCTGCCGCCGCTCTTGCCGTGGTCGCCGTCGGGGCGGGTGAGGAAGTAGGCGCCCCCGGCCGCGACGAGGGCGGCCACGAGGACGGCGCCCGCCGCCGCGATCACCGGCCCGCGGCGGTCGCGCCGTCCGTGCGGCACCGTCACGGGCGGCGGGCCGAGCTCGGGGGAGCCGTACGCCTCGTGGGACGGCGTGGTCCGGGCGTGCGGGATCTGCTGCCGGCGCTCGCTCTCGGGCGCCGGAGCGGTCTGGGCGAGCTCGTTCGCGGGAGCCGTCGCCGGATGCGGCACCGGCCCGGCACCGCCGGCGGGCGGTTGCGGCATCGGGGCCGCGCCGCCGGGCGAGTGCGGCCGGGGAGCCGCGGCGCCGGGGTCGCGGGACGTGACGTCCGGCCGGGGGACCGGCGGGGTCGTCCACGACGCGCCGAGGGTGTGCGACACGTCGGCCTCGCCGGCGCCGCCGACCAGGTCGAGCAGCAGCTCCCGGGCGCTCGGCCGCTGGTCGGGGTCCTTGCGCAGCGCGGCCCGGACGAGCCCGGCCAGCGGCTCCGGCACCGGCCCGAGCTCCGGTTCGGCGTGCACGGCGCGCGCCGCCATGAGCTCGAAGGAGCCCTGCCCGAACGGGTTGCGGCCGGTCGCGGCGAACGCGACCAGGCAGCCCCAGGCGAACACGTCCACCGCCGTGGTGATCCGCTGCGCGGTGATCTGCTCGGGCGCGAACCAGCCGGGGGTGCCGACGACCTGCCCGGTCCGGGTGTGCGAGGACGCGGCGTCCAGCGCCCGCGCGATGCCGAAGTCGATCACGCGTGGGCCGGAGATGGACAGCAGCACGTTGCTCGGCTTGAGGTCGCGGTGCACCAGGCCCGCGCTGTGGATCGCGACCAGCGCGGCGGCCACGCCGACCGCGACGCCGTGCAGCATGCCGGGCGACAGCGGCCCGGTGGCGGTGACGTGGTCGAGCAGCGAGGGGCCCTCGATGTACTCGGTGGCCATGTAGGCGAGGCCGAGGTCGTCGCCGTGCTCCAGCACCTGCGCGGTGCAGAACGACGCGACCCGCTGAGCGTGCGCGGCCTCGTCGTGGAAGCGGGCGAGGAACATCCGGTCGCCGGCGAGGTCGGGGCGGACGACCTTGACCGCGACGGCCCGCCCGCCGGGGTCGCGGCCGAGGTACACCGCGCCCATGCCGCCCTCGCCGATCCGGGCCTCGATCCGGTACCGCCCGACCCGCGTCGGATCGTCCGGCTCCAGCTCCCGCGGCGCGGGTGCGGTGGGCCGTGGCTGTGAGCGTGGGCTCTCCATCGGCGATCTGCCTTTCGCCGGAGCCGCGCCTTGGCGGCCGCCTCCACGGCGGCACGCGACCCTCTCCGTGACAACGATGACACATGTGGGACGCGCCCGGCAGGGCCCGCGTTCGGCCCGCGATCAGTGGAAGTTGCGGGCGCGGACCCGGCCGGGGACGGGGAGGCGGCGCAGCCGGGTGGCGCGGACGTTGGTGACGCCGTCGGCGCGTTCGAGGCGCCCGCCGACCAGCAGCGCCTGTGAGTCGACGGCCAGGCCGCGGTGCCGCTGGAACACCTGCGGCGGGCAGACGACGTTGATGATGCCGGTCTCGTCCTCCAGCGTCATGAACACGATGCCGCCGGCGGTCGGCGGGCGCTGCCGGTGGGTGACCAGGCCCGCGACGACGACGTTGGTGTCCGACGGCGTCGCGGCGAGGCGTTCGGACGACAGGGCGCCGAGCTCGTCGAGCGCGTCCCGGACGTGCGCGACGGGGTGGGTGTGGGAGACGCCGGTCGCCCACAGGTCGGCGAGGGTCTCCTCGATCGGCGTCATCGGCGGCAGCGCGGGGGCCGCCGCGCCGGGCGTGACGCCTTCGAGCTGCCCGGGGCCGGTGCCGGCGAGGGCGCCCGCCGCCCACAGCGCCTCGCGCCGCGTCATGCCGAGGCAGCCGAACGCCCCGGCGGTCGCGAGCGCCTCCAGCGCCGCCGCCGACACGGGGACGCGCCGGGCCAGGTCCTCCATGCTCGTGTAGGGGCGTCCGGCCGCGATGAGCTCGGCGGTGTCCTCGCCGAGGTTGCGGATGCCGGCGAGGCCGACGCGGATCGCGGGCTGCGGCGCGGCGGGCGCGTGCGGATGGTCCGACGCCACCTCGACGGGCTCCTCCAGCGTCGGATGCACGTCGCTGGCGTTGATGTCCACGCCCCGGACGACGACGCCGTGCCGCCGCGCGTCCGCCAGCAGCGACTGCGGGCTGTAGAACCCCATCGGCTGGTTGCGGACGAGCGCGGCCGTGAACGCGGCGGGGAAGTGCCGCTTCAGCCAGGCGCTCGCGTACACCAGGTGCGCGAAGCTCTGCGCGTGCGACTCGGGGAACCCGAACCCGGTGAATCCGAGGATCTTCTCGTAGACGTCCTCGGCGATGCCGGCGGGGATGCCGCGCTCGGCCATCCCGTTGAGCAGCCGCTCGCGGAGGCGCTCGACGCGCTCGGGCGCGCGCTTGGCGCCCATCGCCTGCCGCAGCTGGTCGGCCTCGTTCGGGGTGAACCCGGCGCAGTCCACGGCGAGCTGCATCATCTGCTCCTGGAACAGCGGGACGCCGAGCGTGCGCCGCAGCGCCGGCTCCATCAGCGGGTGCGGGCACGTCGCGGGTTCGAGGCCCTTGCGGCGCCGCAGGTACGGGTGGACGGACCCGCCCTGGATCGGGCCGGGGCGGATCAGCGCGACCTCCACCACCAGGTCGTAGAACTCGCGCGGCCGCAGCCGGGGCAGCGTCGCCATCTGCGCGCGCGACTCGACCTGGAACACCCCGACGGTGTCGGCGTCGCACAGCATCTCGTACACCTCGGGGTCCTCCGGCGGGATCGACTGGAGGTCGTGCCGCTGCCCGTGGTGCTCGGCGACGAGGTCGAAGCAGTCGTGCAGGGCCGCGAGCATGCCGAGGCCGAGCAGGTCGAACTTCACCAGGCCGGCGGCGGCGCAGTCGTCCTTGTCCCACTGCAGGACGCTGCGGTTCGGCATCGTCGCCCACTCGATGGGGCAGACCTCGCCGACGGGGCGGTCCGCGATGACCATGCCGCCGGAGTGGATGCCGAGGTGCCGGGGCAGCGTCAGCATCCGCCCGGCCAGCTCCATGACGGGCGCCGGGATGTCGGTCTCCGACCCGACCGGGTCGCGGGGGTCGATGCCCTTGGACCACGCGTCCTGCTGGCCGGGGGAGAACCCGAGCGCGCGCGCCGCGTCCCGGACGGCCATGCGCGGCCGGTAGCTGATGACGTTCGCGACCTGCGCCGTGCACTCCCGCCCGTACTTGCCGTAGACGTACTGGATGGCCTCCTCGCGGCGCCTGTGCTCGATGTCCAGGTCGATGTCGGGCGGGCCGTCGCGGCCGGGGGACAGGAACCGCTCGAACAGCAGCCCGTGCCGGACGGCGTCGACGCCGGTGATGCCGAGCGCATAGCAGACCGCCGAGTTCGCCGCCGACCCGCGCCCCTGGCACAGGATGCCTTCTCTCCGGCAGAACTCCACGATGTCGTGGACGATCAGGAAGTAGCCGGGGAAGTCGAGCTGCTCGATGACGTCCAGCTCCTTGGCGATCTGCGCGTACGCGCCGGAGACCCGCTCGCGCTCCGGCGGCCCGTACCGCTTCAGCGCACCTTCCTTCACCAGATGCCGCAGCCAGGTCGCCTCGGTGTGGCCGTCCGGGACGGGCCAGTCGGGCAGCCGGGGCGCGACCACGTCGAACCCGAACCGGCACTCGCGGCCGAGCTCCGCCGTCCGGTCGAGGACGCCGGGGAAGCGCGCCAGCCGCGCCGCCATCTCCGCGCCGCTGCGCAGGTGCGCGGTGCCGCTCGCGGGCAGCCAGCCGACCATGTCGTCCATGCTGCGGCGCGCGCGCACCGCCGCCATCGCCTGCGCCAGCCGCGCGTCGCCGCCCGGCGCGGCGAAGTGCACGTTGTTGGACGCGACGACGCCCGCCCCGACCCGCGCGGCCAGCGCGAACAGCGCGTCGTTGCGCTCGTCGTCGTCCGGGTGGCCGTGGTCGACCAGTTCCACGAACACGTTGTCCCGGCCGAACATCCCGATCATCTTGCGCAGCTCCCGCTCGGCCGCGTCCGGGCCGCCGGACTCCAGCGCCGCCGGGACCGGTCCCTTGCGGCACCCGGTCAGCACCGCCCACTGCCCGCCGTGCGCCCCGGCGAGCGCGTCCAGGTCGTACACCGGGCGGCCCTTGCGCCCGCCCGCGAGCTGCGCCCCGGTGATCGCCGAGCAGAGCCGCCCGTAGCCCTCCGGGCCGCGCGCCAGGACGAGCAGGTGCCGCCCCGCCGGGTCGGGCTCGCCGGTCTGCGGGCCCGGCAGCCCGAGGCTCAGCTCCGCGCCGAACACCGTCCCGATGCCCGACTCGTGCGCCGCCTGCGCGAACTGGACCGCCCCGTACATCCCGTCGTGGTCGGTGACCGCCATCGTCTCGACGCCGAGCCGCGCCGCCTCCGCGACCAGCGCGTCCGGTGAGCTGGCGCCGTCGAGGAAGCTGAACGACGAGTGGACGTGCAACTCCGCCCACGGCACGCCGCCCTCCGCGCGCCGCGGCGCCTCCCGCGTCTCCTGCCGCGATTCCGGCGGCGCCTCGTCCCGCGCCTCGTCCGGCGGCCGCTCCCCGGACCGCCACGACAGCCGCTCCTCGAACTCCCGCCACGGGATCGCCGGATTACGCCATCCCACGGCGCACCCCCGAGCCGGCGGAAGGGGGACCGCTAGTCATAGGCGGCCTCCACGTGCCAGCGGCGGCCTTCGACGGCCAGGAGGTACGCGGCGCCGTCCTCGGTGACGACCTGGAAGCGGGCGCGGCGCCGCGCGTGCGCCGGGTCCCACCAGCGCTCGTCCGCGGGCCACGGGCCCGCCCACCCGGTCACCGCCGACGGGCGGCCGCCGAGCAGCAGCGCGGCCGGCGGCGCCGACACCGCGCAGCGCGCCGACACCTCCACCGGGGCGCCGTCCGCGTCGAGCAGTTCCGCCTCCGGCGCCGCGACCGGCACCACGGCGGGCGCGGGCGCGGTCAGCCGGCCCGGCCACGGCCCGTCCGGCGGGTTCGCCGGCGGCAGGTCGCCGACCGGCACCCGGACGACCTGCTCGCCCGGCCCGCGCCCGCCCGCGAGCACCGGACGGGTGATCGCGCCGTGCCCGAGCAGCCCCTGGATCCGGTCGGCGGCGCGGGCGATGCGGTCGGTGACGGCGGTCCGGCCCCACAGCGCCTCCTGCCGCCCGCCGTCCGGGACGAGCTGGTCGGGCGTCAGCTCCAGCCAGGTCACGCCGCCCCACACGGCCTCCTCTCCGGCGGGCGCCTCGATGCCCTCGGGGTCGGTGCCCGCCGCCGGGCGGCCGTCCCGCCACGCCGACAGCTGCCACCGCACCCGCTCGGCGACCGCGAGCGCCGACAGCCGCCCGTCGTGCCGCCACAGCCGCCGCAGGACGTGCCCGTTGGCGAACCCGGCCTCGACCTCCAGCCGCACGCACGCCAGGCCGCCCGCCGCGAGCCCCTCGTGCAGCTCGCCGGCCAGCCGCTTCGCCGTGAACACGACCTGCTCGGCGTGCTCGGCGGGCGGGTCGAACGCCGCGCGGACCGACAGGTCCGCCGCCGCGCGGACCGGCGCGATCGGGCGCGGCTCCTCGCCCCGCGCCAGCCGGTGCGCGAGCGCCCCGTCCGCGCCGAACCGCCCCGCGACGTGCCCGGACGGCAGCTCCGCGAACGCGCCGAGCGTCCTGATGCCGAGGCGCGCCAGCAGGTCGGCCAGCTCCGGGCGGTCCAGCACCGACAGCGGGTACGGCGCGAGGAACGCCGCCGCGCCGCCCTCCGGCACGACCACGCCGCCCTGCCCGGCGCGCGCGGCCAGCTCGGCGGCGAACAGGCCGTCCGCGATCCCGGACCCGCAGTCGTGCCCGGCCTCGACGACCGTGTCCTGCACCAGGACCCGCAGCGCCTCCTCGCCGCCGTAGAACCGCGCCGGGCCGCGCACCGCGATCGCGCACAGCCCCGGCCGGACCACCTCGACCCGCGGCGCCAGCTCCGCGACCGCCTCCGCGACCGCCTCGAAGAGCCGCCCCTCGGCGTCGGTGTCGCGCTCCCGCACCACCAGGTCGGGGCAGCGGCGCTGGGCGTCCCGCAGCCGCTGCCCGCGCCGGACGCCCTCGGCCCGCGCCGCCGCCGAGCACGCCGCGATCCGCCCCTGGACCACCACGGCCCCGGCCGTCCCGGCGTCCACCCCGACGGCCGTCACGGGCCAGTCCGGGCACCACACCGCCAGCACCCGCGTCACGCGATCCCCTCCCTGACGGCGACGGCGGCCGGTGCGCCGTCGCGGCGGGTGTGGACGGGCGCGCCGTCCTTCACCGCGGGCGGCGGGACGATCTCCAGCGGCCGCCGCGCCGGGGCGGCGGGCGCCACGGTGCCGTCGGCGGCGGGCAGCCACAGGTCCGCGCGGCGGCCCCGGCCCGGGGCGTCGCGGCCCTCGGCGACCACCCGGGCGCGGCGGCCGCGCAGCCGCCCGTGGCCGTCGCCGACGCCCTCCCAGGCGACGCCGTCCAGCCGCAGCCGCAGCCGGACGCCCGGCCAGTCGCGGGCGTACGGGCCGGTCAGCGTGAGGACGCAGCCGTGCTTGCGGGCGAGCGCGGACAGCCGGCGGACGGCGGCGGCGCCGGGGCGCTCCGGCGGGCACAGCAGCACCAGCTCGACCGCCTCGGCCAGCGCGGCGACGACGTCCGGCCAGCGGTCGCCGGGGTCGTCGACCAGTAGCAGCCGCTCGGGTTCGGCGCCCATCCCGGCGGCGGCGACGACGCCGAACGACGGGACGCCGACGATCCCGCACCAGCCGCCCGCGCCGTCCTCGCCGCCGTGCCGCGAGACGCCCGCGACGAGCGCGAGGGCGAGCGAGGCCGCGCCGGGCCCGTCCAGGCCGACGAGCGAGCCGGGGCGCAGCCCGCCGGGGACCAGCGGGCGCAGCGCGGGCAGCACGGGGACCGCGCGGGCGGGCGGCGCGGACGCGTGCTCCAGCGACCTCGCCAGGTCCCGCAGCGCCGCCTCCGGCACGGTCGTCCCTCCTCTCGCGCCCCTCCGCCTAATTTCGAACACAGGTTCGACCCCTGTCAAGTTACCGCAGGTCACGGTATGGAACAGCGGGTGCGTGCGGGCGGCCGGAAAGCCCTGCCGGGTAAGGCTTCCCGGCGTCCGGGAGGCAGAATGGGCGGTATGACCGACGACGTGCGCACCGTGGAATGGGCCGGGGACGGGCTGCGGCTGCTGGATCAGACCGTGCTGCCCGGGCGCGTCGAGCACGTGGTGGTGCGGGACGTCGGCGGGCTCGTGGACGCCATCCGGCGGCTCGTGGTGCGCGGCGCGCCCGCGCTCGGCGTGGCCGGCGCGTTCGGCGTCGCCGTCGCGCTGCTCCAGGCCGAGCGCGAGGGCTGGGACGGCGCGGCGCGCGACGCGGCGATCGCCCGGATCCGGGAGGCGCGCCCCACGGCGGTCAACCTCGCGGCGGGCGTCGACCGGGCCGTCCCGCTCGTCCCGAAGGGCGTGGACGCCGTGGTCGCCGAGGCGCAGGCCCTGCTCGACGAGGACGTGCGGGGCAACCGGGCCATCGGCGCGTTCGGCGCGCACTGGATCGCCGCCCGCACGCCGGACCGTCCGCTGCGCGTCCTCACCCACTGCAACGCCGGCGCACTCGCGACCGCCGGGTGGGGGACGGCCCTCGGCGTCGTCCGCGAGCTGCACGGCCGGGGCCGCGTCGAGACGGTCTACGTCGACGAGACGCGCCCGCTGCTGCAGGGCGCCCGCCTGACGGCCTGGGAGCTGGTGCGGGCCGGGATCCCGTGCCTGGTGCAGGCGGACGGCGCCGCGCCCGGCGCGATCCTGCGCGGGCTCGTGGACGTCGCCGTCATCGGCGCCGACCGGATCGCCGCGAACGGCGACACCGCCAACAAGGTCGGCTCGCTGGGCGTGGCGCTGGCGTGCGCGGCGGCGGGCGTCCCGCTGGTGGTCGCCGCGCCGTGGAGCACCGTGGACCTGGCGCTCCCGTCCGGGGACGGGATCCCGATCGAGGAGCGGGCGGCGGACGAGGTGCTGGCCTGGGGCGGCGTCCGGACGGCCCCGGACGGCGCCGGCGCGTTCAACCCGGCGTTCGACGTCACCCCCGCCCGCCTGGTGACCGCGCTGGTCACCGAGACGGGCGTCCTGGAGGTGGCGAAGGGCGAGACCCCCGGCGCGGCACGGCCGACCGGGTGATCAGGCGGTCTCAGTCGTCCACGCGGGCGAGGAGCTCGCGGCTCCAGGAGCCGAAGCCCATGCGCTCGTAGAGCCGCACCGCGTCCCGGTTGGCCTCCACCACGCCGATCGACCAGTACGTGACGCCGCGGCTCCGCAGCTCCTCCTTGCACGCCCGGAGGAGCGCGGAGCCGACGCCGTTGCCGCGGACCGCGTCGGAGACGACGAGGGAGTCCACCTCGCCGCGCCGCGCGCCGAGGTCGAAGGTCGGTCCCGACGCCCGGAGCCGGCAGACGAGGTACCCGGCCGGGTCCGTCCCGGCCGCCGGCGCGGAGGGCCGGGCGATGAGCAGGAGGGCGCCGTCCTCGTCGAGCCACGTCCGGTACTCCGCGCGGCAGCGTTCCCAGGAGTCGGCGGCGCCGCGCACCGGCCACCGCGCCCCGGTCACGCGGCGGTGGTGGTCGAGCATCGCCAGCCACAGCGGCTCCAGAGAGTCGATGTCGTCCGCCGTCCCCGCCGTGATCTCGATGTCCATGATCGCCTTGTAACCGCCACGATCTTCGCGAAACGGATGCCGTCGGGGCCCTAGAAGCGTCGGTGCCCTAGAAGTAGGTGCCGAACAGGTCCACCGAGGGCCAGGCCGTCAGCCCGTTCGCGACCGTGTGCAGCGGCGCGCTGAAGGTGGTGTAGTCGTAGGGCAGGCCGGACGGGTCGTCGCGCTGGTCGAACAGCAGGGCCCAGGTCACGCCGTCGTACCGGCGCGTCACGATGGTGCTCGTGCCGTCGTAGGCGCCGTCGTGCCAGGTGTTGCGGCCGCCCGTGACGTCCCGGGCGAACCAGCCGAAGCCGTAGTAGGAGCCGCCGGAGTTCAGCCCGGTCTCGGGCTTGGCGAACACCGAGGCGAGGGACGCGGAGTTCAGCACGCCCGTGCCGCCGTCGAAGATCTTCGTGAACCGGACGTAGTCGACGGCGGAGGCGAGCCACCCGCCCATCGGGGTGCGGTTCTCCACGTTGAACGAGCCGTAGGGCGCGGGGACGGTCGTGCCCGCCGCGTCGAACACCGACGGCCCGGTGCGCTGGGAGAAGTACGGGACCTCGCCCGGCGCGCGGTCCTTCTCGAGGGACCTGCCCGGCCGCATGCGCGTGATCCCCATCGGCCCGAGGACCTTCTGCTGGACGTAGGAGGCGTAGTCCGTGCCGGAGACCTTCTCCACGATCTGGCCGAGGAGCAGATATCCGTAGTTGCTGTAGGCGTAGGTGGTGCCGGGGTCGTGGTCGAGCTTCCATCCTGCCCCGTAGCGGACCATGTCCTCCTTCGAGACGGGGAGGGGGACGCCGAGCAGGGCGGCGATGCTGCGGTCCTTGTAGGTGGGGTCGCCGGAGATGTCGCGGTCCCATCCGCCGAGGTGCTGGAGCAGCCGCCGGACGGTGACCTGCCCGAGGCGCGGGTCCAGCGACCCGCCCGCCGGCGGCGCCAGCGCCAGCAGGCTCGTCACGGGCGCGTCCAGGCCGAGCCTCCCGGCCTGGACCAGCGTCATGACGGCCGCGGCGGTGACGGCCTTGCTCAGGCTCGCGAGCCGGAACAGCGACGTGGGCTGGACGCTCAGGGCCGTGTCGTCGCTCCAGGTGTAGCCGCGCGCCAGCAGCAGTTTGCCCTGGCGCATCACGGCGAGCGCGCCGGCCGGGATGTCGCGGGCCTGCATCAGCGTCTTGACCGCGGAGTCGAAGCCGCCGAGGCCCGCCCCGGCGGCCCCGCTGACGCGCCAGGTCCGGGTGCCCGCGGCGGGCGCGGCCCGCCGGGTCTCGGTCCCGCACCCGCCCGCGAGGGCGGGCGCGGTCAGCCCGAGCCCGGCCAGTCCCATCATCTTGCCGAAGTCGCGCCGGCCGAGCCGATCCGCGGCCATCGTGCCTCCCGTTGCGTCCCGAATCATGATCACGAGGGACTGTCCGGTGATCGCGATGGTCCGCACGGTGCCCTGGCGGATCGCGCCGCAGGGCGGCCCTGCTTACGGGGTGAGGGTGCGGGTAGCCGCGCGGAGGGAATCGTACAGGCGCGCTTCGTACGCCTTCGCGGCCGCCGGGTCGTTCTGCAGGAACAGCGCGTCGTTGAGGCCGGGGAGCCGCTGCGTGGCGTAGCCGGTGTCCATGCCCGGGGCGTAGATCTGGTGCCGGTACCAGGGCCGGCCCGGCAGGCCCGACTGGGCCAGCAGGTCGCGCTCGTCCTGCATGAGCTTGGCGTTCAGCCGCCGGAACTCCGCCGTGTCGCCCTTGCCGAGGGCCTGCTGCGCGCGCGCCTGCAACGCGTCGGCGGCCTTCTGCCACGCCTTGGCCTGGTCGATGTCGCGCGAGACGTCCACCACGACCTTGCCGAGCCGCGTGCGCTGCTGCTCGGTGAACGCGGTCAGGTACTGGGCGGTCTCGGCGGCGTACGGCGAGTACCGCATCGCGATGACGTCCGCGTCGGCGAGCCGCAGCGCCGCGATGCCGACGAGCCGGGACATCGCCGCGTGGTACTGCCAGGTCGGGTCGCCGAAGTGCGACATCCAGTAGAAGTCGTCGCACGAGCAGTGGTAGTTGCCCGACGACCCCGGCGACGAGGAGCCGAGGTTCATCGCGGGCACGCCGTAGCGCTGGAAGAACGCCTGGAAGTCCGAGCCGCCGCCGATGCGGTCGATCGGGGTCTTGCCGTCGTTCTGCGCCTTCCACGCGTCGTAGGCCGTCCCGCTCGTGCCGGGCCAGGCGACCTCCTTGGCCGCGTCGATGACGGACTGGTCCAGCGCGGGCGTCGCCTCGGCGCCGAACTGGGAGCCGCCCGCGCCGTCCATGTTCACGTACGCGACGGCGTTGCGGAGCCGTTCGCCCTGCTGCTCGGCGTACTCGGTGGAGCCGAACAGGCCGTACTCCTCGCCGTCCCAGGTGGCGAGCACGACCGTCCGCTTGGGCCGCCAGCCCTGCTTGAGGAGCGTGCCGAGCGCGCGGCCGATCTGCAGGACGTTCTCCGTCCCGGACAGGTTGTCGTCGCTGCCGTACGCCCACGCGTCGTGGTGCGCGCCGAGCACGACCTCCTGGTCGGGGCGCTCGCTGCCGGGGATCGTCACGGTGACGTCCCACAGCTTGCGGACCTGGAAGGTGTTCTGGAGGTCGAGGTGCACCTTCGTGCCGCCGGGGCCGAGGCGGTAGGTGAAGGGCAGGCCGCCCTGCCAGCCGTCCGGCGCCTGCGCGCCGGTGAGCGAGCGCAGCAGCGGCTCGGCGGCGCCGTAGGAGATCGGCAGCGTCGGGACGAGTCCCTGCAGCATCGGCGCCTCGGACGGCTTCAGCCGCCGGGCCTTCGGGGAGTCGTCCGACCAGCCGGGCGTCAGCGGGTCGCCGGAGGCGAGCTGGATCTGCGCGACGCTGCCGCGCTGGATGCCGTCGGACGCGCGCCACGGCCCGTCCGGGTACACCGGGCCCCGGGCGAACCCGTCGTCGGCCGGGTCGGAGTAGATCAGCACGCCCTTGGCGCCGTACCGGGCGGCGTCGCGCGGCTTGATCCCGCGGAACACCTGCCCGTACCGGACGAGGACGATCTTGCCCTTGACCGAGACGCCGGCCTTCTGGAGCTGCTCGAAGTCCTGGGGGCGGCCGTAGTTGGCGTAGACGACCTCGCCCTGCACGTCCCCGGACGGCGACAGCCCGTTGTGCGCGGGGATGACCTCGTCGAAGTGCTTCTGCCAGGGCCTCGGCTTCTCCTTGACCGGCAGCGTCGCGGACTGCGGCGCGGTCATCTGGAGGCTGACCTTCTTCGGCAGGGACGTGTAGGCGTAGTAGGTCTTGACCTGCGGCTTCAGGCCGTACGACGCGAACCGCTTCACGATCCGCCGGACGCGATGCCAGTCGCCGGTCGTCGTGGTGACGGCGGGCTCGCTCGACAGCTCGGCGTCCAGCGAGCGGGCCACCTGCGGTGACGGGAGGGCGCTGAAGAGCTTCTCGTACTGGCGCTGCCAGCGGGAGCCCTGCGCGGTGAAACCGGCGATTGGATCGTTCCCAGCAGCGGGCTGGGCGGTGGCGGGGGCGGCGTCGAGGGCGGCTGCGGCGAGAGTGACGGCGGCGGCGCTCAGGGCCGCCAGTGCCGGGGTTCGGGAGCGGAACACCAGCGTTACCTCCCAGTACGTGCGGTACGGGTGCGCCCGGAACGTACGTCGCGATCAACGGAAGATCCAGAACCGCTGCCGGATCCGGCCACGGTCCGGCCGACAAGATCACTTCCCGACCGCGATGATCTGCATGTTCCGCTGACGATCAAGAAAATCGGCCCGGCCGCGCCGCACGGACCCGAGATCCGGAGGTTTGCGCCGACACGTCCCGCGAACGCCCGCCCGCGTCGTCCCCGCGCCGGGATGTCGAACGAGCCGTCAGGGATCGGGTCGGAGCGGTGCCGCGGATCCGACATCATGAGGTTCGTGACGTCGCGCCCCCCGAACCCGGCTCAGCCCGAACCGCCGCGTCCGGTCGTGCTGGAGGCGGTGCTGGAGCGCGTCACCTATGCCAACGAGGACACCGGCTACACCGTCGCGCGGGTCGCGACGGAGCGGACCGGCGGCGACCTGCTCACCGTGGTCGGCGCGCTGCTCGGCGCGCAGGTGGGGGAGAGCCTGAAGCTGACCGGGCGGTGGCGGTCGCACCCGAAGTACGGCAAGCAGTTCGAGGTCGACTCCTACACCACCGTGCTCCCGGCGACCGTGCAGGGCATCCGCCGCTACCTGGGCTCCGGCATGATCAAGGGCATCGGGCCGGTGATGGCGGACCGGATGGTCGGCCACTTCGGCACCGACATCCTGCGGATCATCGAGGAGGAGCCGGAGCGGCTCGTCGAGGTCCCCGGGCTCGGCCCCAAGCGGACGAAGCGGATCGCCGACGCGTGGGAGGAGCAGAAGGCCATCAAGGAGGTGATGGTCTTCCTGCAGGGCGTCGGCGTCTCGACGTCGCTCGCCGTCCGCATCTACAAGCAGTACGGAGACCGGTCGGTGGAGACCGTCCAGAAGGAGCCCTACCGGCTCGCGGCGGACGTGTGGGGCATCGGGTTCAAGACCGCCGACACGATCGCGCAGGCCGTGGGGATCCCGCATGACAGCCCGGAGCGCATCAAGGCGGGCCTCCAGTACACGCTGTCGGAGGCCGCCGACGACGGGCACTGCTTCCTGCCCGAGCCGAACCTCGTCACGGCGGCGGAGAAGATCCTCGGCGTGGAGCGGGAGCTGATCGTCCCGGCGCTGGACGAGCTGGCCCGCGACGAGGGCGTGGTCCGCGAGCCGATCCCGGGGGAGGGCGACGACGCCGCGACGATCCCGGCCGTCTACCTCGTCCCGTTCCACCGGGCGGAGCGGTCGGTGGCGCGCGGCCTCCGCGAGCTGCTCGACGCGAAGGAGGACCGGCTCGGGGCGTTCGCGGACGTCGACTGGGACAAGGCGCTGCCGTGGCTGAAGAAGCGCACCGGGCAGGCCCTCGCGCCCGAGCAGGAGGAGGCCGTCAAGCTCGCGCTGACGTCCAAGGTCGCGGTCCTCACCGGCGGGCCCGGCTGCGGGAAGAGCTTCACCGTCCGGTCCGTCGTGGAGCTCGCCGCCGCGAAGCGGGCGAAGATCGTGCTGGTCGCGCCGACCGGGCGGGCCGCCAAGCGGCTCGCCGAGCTGACCGGGCACGAGGCCGCGACCGTGCACCGGCTGCTGCAGCTCCAGCCCGGCGGGGACGCCAAGTACGACCAGGACAGCCCGCTCGACGCCGACCTCGTCGTGGTCGACGAGAGCTCGATGGTCGACCTGATCCTGATGAACAAGCTGGTCAAGGCGGTCCCGCGCGGCGCGCACCTGCTGCTGGTCGGCGACGTCGACCAGCTCCCGTCGGTCGGCGCGGGCGAGGTGCTGGCCGACCTGCTCGGTGCCGAGGCGGTCCCGCGCGTCCGGCTGACGAAGATCTTCCGGCAGGCGCAGCGGTCGGGGATCGTGGTGAACGCGCACCGCGTCAACACCGGCGAGCACCCGCAGACGCGCGGCTACCCCGACTTCTTCCTGTTCGCCTGCGACGAGCAGGAGGAGGCTGCGGACCTGACCGTCGACGTCGTCGCCAACCGGATCCCGCGCAGGTTCGGCCTCGATCCGCGCCGCGACGTCCAGGTCCTCACCCCGATGCACCGCGGCGTCGCCGGGGCGGGGGCGCTGAACGCGCAGCTCCAGGAGGCCCTCACCCCGCACCGGGACGACCGTCCGGAGCGCCGCTACGGCGGGCGCGTGTTCCGCGTCGGCGACAAGGTCACGCAGCTGCGCAACAACTACGACAAGGGCGAGGCGGGCGTGTTCAACGGGACGGTCGGCGTCGTCACCGCCGTGTCCCTGGAGGAGCAGTCGCTGACCGTCCTCACGGACGAGGACGAGAGCATCGACTACGGCTTCGACGAGCTGGACGAGCTGGCGCACGCCTACGCCATCACGATCCACCGGTCGCAGGGCAGCGAGTACCCGGCGGTCGTGATCCCGCTGACGACCGGCGCGTGGATGATGCTGCGCCGCAACCTGCTCTACACCGGCATCACCCGCGCGAAGAAGCTGGTCGTGCTGGTCGGGTCGCGGCGGGCGCTCGCCGCGGCCGTCCGCACGGCGGGCGCGGGCCGCCGCCACACGGCCCTCGCCCACCGCCTCAACCACCCGTAGCGGGCGGGCGGCTCAGCAGCCGCACCGGACGGACGACGAGGAGACGAGCGTCGCCTCCTCCGCTTCGGACGGCGGCGCGTCGGGCGATGGCGCGTCCGCGTCCGCCGGGGCGGGGGGATGGGCGACGATGCCGCCGCGGTAGGGGTGGACGAAGCGGGGGGAGTGCCCGTTCAGCCCGTGGACGACGGCGTGGACGCTGAGGGCGGTGATGTCGCAGACCTCTCCGATGGAGAACAGCGACCTCGTCTCGCTGATCACGGCGCTGTCGCCCGCGCGCAGGACGACGTGCAGGCGCGGGGCGATGGCCAGGGCCGCGATGGCGACCTCGACGTTGTCGAGGTCGTCGGCTCCCATCGCGGCGAGCGCGCGGGCCCGTTCGAGGCCGAGCCCGGCGAGCACCTCGCGGTCCTGCGCGTGGGCGATCAGGACGGGGATGCCGGCGGACCTGGCGAGCCGGAGGTTGGCGGCCCGGGGGTCGCGCTCCACCGCGATCACCGGGATGCCCAGCTTCCTGAGGGCCATGCACAGGCGCAGGCTGACCTGCCCGAGCCCCACCACCACGACGTGGTCCCGGCTCGGGCGGATCCGCGGGCCGACGATGTCGATGCTCCGCGCGGACAGGAAGCGGTTGACGATCCCGGCGGTAAACAGCGCGGTGTAGACGACGCCGAGCAGCATGTTGACGCTGGCCGCGGCGAGGTACCAGCCGGGCGCGTGCCCGGTCTCGCCCGGCCCGACCGTGGCGACGATCCGGGTCGCCGTGTAGAAGGCGGTGAGCGGGTCGGCGTGCAGCGCGAGGGTCGCCAGCAGCCATTCCACCAGCAGGGTGAAGGCCAGCCCGCCGAGCCCGGTCAGCAGGAGGCGGCTCGTGCGGTCGTGCGGGCGGATCTGTCCCGCGAGCGTCCTGGCGAGGTTGCGGACGCGGTGCCGCGGGCGCCAGTCCCGGGTGTCGATCCCGTCGGGCGTGCCGCTGATGACGCGGGGCGGGGAGGACGCGGTGTCGACGGCGAGGACGGGGTCGCCCATGCAGGCGCCGATGATGGCCGGCACCGCGATGTCGGCGGGGGAGGTGATCTGGCAGTTGGGCATGGTCGTCAGCAGTTGGTCGGCGATGGTGCGGTCGAACAGCAGGACCACCAGGCGGATCCCGGGCCGCAGGTACTCGACCAGCAGCGCGTACCGCAGCGCGATCACGTCGCCGCGCACCAGCAGCGCCACCGCGTCTACGTCGTCGGTCAGCGCGCTCTGGAGCCGCTGGTCGTCGGGCTGGGGCAGGTGGAGGGCGCGCGTCCCCTGCCGTGTCAGTGCGCCGCAGGTGCGGCGGGCTATCTCGGTGTCCCCTACCACGAGCACGCGCTGTTGACGGCTCACGTTCCTCCGCTCACTCGAAGCCGATGTCCCGGCCGGGCATGCCGACGAGGGCGCCCGGGACGTCTCGTGATGACAGTCCCGGACACCCTTGCGATCGCACTGCGGTGAAGAACGACGGCTGGTCAGGGGCGGTGGGCGCCGGCTCGGGCGCGGCGCCCCCGTTGGTTCACCGGTAGCGGGCGAACTCCCAGGGGTCGTGCGCCGAGAACACCTCGACGCCGCTGCCGGGGTCGAGGACCAGTTCGCGCAGCCTCGCCACACCGGCGAGCCGCTGCTCCCGGTCGACCTCCCCGCTCGCCTGGACGAGGTCCATCAGCGGATGCCCGACGGGATCGGGCCGGTCGACCTCGCCGTGGTACATGTACGCGTCGCCGGCGTGCAGCAGCCAGCGGTCCCCGTCCCGCACCGCGACCCCGGCGTGGCCGGGCGTGTGCCCGTGCAACGGGATCAGCAGGACGTCCTCGGCAATGCCGTCGAGCGGCCGCACGCCGTCGAACCCGTTCCAGTGCTCGCCGGGCCCGCTGTCGTAGGTCACCCACTTCGGGCCGTGCGCGAGCTGCGCCGGGGTCTTGCCGCCGTCCGCCCGCTCCGCCTCGAACAGGTGCACGGCCGCGTCGGGGAAGTCGCTCAGCCCGCCCGCGTGGTCGCGGTGCAGGTGCGTCACCACGATGTGCCGGACGTCCGAGGGGGACAGGCCGAGCGCCTCGATCTGCGCGGCGGCCGTCGTCGCGGGGTCGAGCGCCGGCCGGGTCATCTCCACCCAGTCGTCCATCAGCCGCCCGGACGGGTCCGCGATGTCGCCGGTGCCGATCCCGGCGTCGACCAGGACGAGCCCGGACGCGTCCGTCTCCACGACGAGGACGTGGCTGACGCCGTGGGCGGGTCTCAGCGGGCTGTCCGGCCCGTCGGCGGGCTCGATCTCCCGCATCCGGGCGCAGTCCAGATGGTGCACGCGCATGACGAAACGCCTCCCTGTATGCGCTGATCCGCGGCGGCTCGCCGCGGGTCAGCGAGTGGTGGTCTGCTCGACGAGGTCGGCGAGGTGGGCGGTGACCGTGTCGATGACGGTCGTGTCCTTCTGGACGCGGGCGAGCATGATGGCGCCCTGCAGCGAGGACAGGACCGTCGCGGCGAGCGGCTCGGCGCGGTCGTCCGGGACGCCCCAGCCGCGCAGCGCCAGCGCGATGCCCTGCCGCCACTCCCCGTAGACGGTGTCGCACGCCGCGCGGATCGGCTCGCTCTCCGCGGCGGAGTCCAGGGCCACGGTCGCGACCGGGCACCCCTTCGCGAAGTCCGAGTCGAGGAGGTTCTGGGCGAAGTACCCGCCCATCGCCGCCAGGCCGGACCGCGCGTCCCCGGCGGCGAGGACCGCCTCCGCGAGGGAGTCGCCGACATCCCGGCCCGCCAGCGCCACCGACTCCGACGCCAGCTGCTCCTTGCCCTCCGGGAAGTGGAAGTACAGCGATCCCTTCGGCGCCCGGCTCTCGGCCAGCACCTGGTTCAGCCCGGTGCCGTGGTAGCCCTGCCGCTGGAACAGCTCCGCCGCCGTCCGCAGGACCCGTTCTCTCGTCTCGCCCCGTGGTGCCATGCCGCCACTCTAGACCGACCGGTCTAACGATTCAATAGACCGGTCGCCCTATTTTTGGAGCGCTCGAGAGTTCGGTGCGGTTACGAGGCGTACCGCTCGATGGCGGCGATGAAGATCTCCTCCGCCAGGTCGTACACCTCTTCGACGCCCTCGGGGTCGCCGGTGAACCGGCCGTTCGCCTCCGAGGCGGCCAGGCCCATGCCGACCGTGTCGAGCAGCCGCTGTAGCGGGCGGACGACGTCCTCCGGCACCCCGGCGTCGCGCAGCATCGCCTGGATCGCGTTGCGCGGGCGGCGCGACTCCTCGGTGACGGTCGGCCGGGTGAGCAGCAGCATGAACAGGTCGGGGTGCCGGCGCGCGATCGCGCGGATGCCGGACCCGAACGCGCGCAGCCGGTCCCGCCAGGGGAGCGCCGGGTCGTCGTCCGGCATGTCGCGCAGCAGGCGCTCGACGAGCCCGTCCAGCAGCCCCTGCTTGTCGCCGACGTAGCGGTACAGGGCCATCGGGGTCACGCCGAGCCGGTCGGCGACGGCGCGCATGCTCACCGCGTCGAGGCCGCGCTCCTCCGCGAGGTCCACGGTCGCGTCGAGCACCTCGTCCCTGGTGAGGCCGCGGGTGCCGCGCCCGCGCTGGGCCGGGGTCTTCACGGATCGCAGTCTAGCCCTTAATATACGCCGTATATCTACGCTGTATATTAAGGAGGCGCCATGCGCGTCGCGCACCGTCCGGCCTGGACCACGGCCGTCGCCTCGGCGGCCGGCTACCTGCTCGTCCTCGACCTCGTCGGGGTCAACGTCGCGCTGCCCGACCTGCGGCGGCGCCTGGACGCGGGGCTCAGCGGGGTGCAGTGGGCCATCGACGCCTACGCCATCGCGCTCGCCGTCCTGCTGCTGCCCGCCGGGGCGCTGGCGGACCGGCTCGGACGCCGCCGGACGCTCCTGGCCGGCCTCGCCGCGTTCACGGCCGCGTCCCTGGCCTGCGCGCTCGCGCCGACCGCGGGCGCGCTGGCCGCGCTGCGGGCCGTCCAGGGCTGCGGCGCGGCCGTGCTGTACGGGACGGCGTCGCCGCTGCTGGCCGCCGCCTACCCGGCGGGCCGCGCCCGCAACCGGGCGATCGGCGTGTTCGCCGCCGCGTCCGGCGCCGCGATCGCCACCGGCCCGCTCGCCGGCGGCGTCCTCACCGGGCTGTTCGGCTGGCGGGCGATCTTCCTGCTGAACGTGCCGGTCGGGCTGGCGGCGCTCGCCGTCGCCCTGCCGGCCGTCCGCGAGTCCCGCGACCCCCGGCCCCGCCCGTTCGACGCGGTGGCCGCGGCCTGCCTCACCACCGCGCTCGGCGGCCCGATGTGGGCGCTGATCGAGGGGCCGCGCCTCGGCTGGGACGCCCCCGGCGTGCTGCTCCCGCTGGCGGCGGCCGCCGTGGGGGCCGCCGTGCTCGCGGTGCGCCGCGTCCCCGAGCCGATGATCGACCTGTCGCTGCTGCGCGACCGGCTCTACGCGGCCAACGCGGCGGCCGCGTTCGCCTACCACGCGGCCGGAGCCGCCGCCCTCGGCTACTTCTCGCTCTACGCGCAGGGCGAGATGAGCACCTCGCCGGCGCGGGCCGGGACGTGGTTCCTCACCTACAGCCTCCCCGCCCTCGCGACGCCGCTGCTGCTCGCCCGCGTCTCGCACCGGTTCCCGCCGGCCGTCCTCGTCGCGCTCGGCCCGCTGCTGATCGCGGTGTCCTCGCTGCTGCTCCTGGCCGCCTACCCGGCCCGCTCGTGGCCGGCGCTGGTGCCCGGATTCGTCGTGGGCGGCCTCGGCGGGATCGGCAACCTCGTCTCCAGCCAGGTCGCGCTCGCGGCGGCGCCGCCGGAACGCGCGGGCGTCGCGGGCGGCATCACCAGCGCCGCCAAGCAGGCCGGGATCGCCGCGGGCGTCGCCGTGCTCGGCGTCCCGTACCGGCTGGGCGGGCTGGGCGCGATGCTCGTCACCGCGGCGTGCATCGCCGTCCTCGGCGCCCTGCCCGCGCTGCGGCTGGCGCTCCGCCTACGCGCGCGGGGCGGCGAGGTGGGCGGCGAGCGCGCCGAGCGCTCCGGCGATCTGGTCGCGTAGGGCGTCGGCGTGGACGAGGCCGTCCGCGCCCACGTCCGGGCGCGTGACCGGGACGCGGGCGCAGGCGGCCTCGACGATCTCGGCGCTCGCGTAGCCGAGCACCTTGCGCAGCGACGCGTGCGCGTCCTCGCCTCCGGCCGGGGCGGCGGGCGACGCGACGTTCATCCACGCGACCGGCCTGCCGTACATCTCGCCGCCGCCGATCGTCCAGTCCAGCAGGTTCTTGAACGAGCCGGGCAGCGCGCCCGCGTACTCGGGCGTGCACAGCAGCAGGGCGTCCGCCGCGCCGATCGCGGCGCGCAGGCCCGCCACGGCCGGGTGCAGCGGCTCCCGGTCGTCGTCGGGGTTGAAGTGCGGGAGATCGCCCATTCCGGTGTAGATCGTCCCGTCCAGTACGGGCGGGGCCACGGCCAGGGCGGTGCGCAGCGCCGCCTCGTTCGTCGAGCCCTTGCGCAGGCTCCCGCAGATCATCAGCACCCGGAACGTCGCCATGATCCCAAACTAGCCGGGCCGGCGCCCCGCCGCGTTCAGCGGTAGAAGTCGTCGGAGTCGCGGGCGGTCCGCTCGGCCGCGGCGGCGGCGGACGCGGCCGCGCGGCGCAGCTGGTGCCCCGCCTGCTGGACGACCCGGACCGGCCGCTCCGGCAGGTGCCGGGTCGCGCCCCGGTGCCGCCGCCAGTGCTCGCGGGCGCGGGCGCGGTGCTCGACGCGCAGGTTCTCGATCAGCCGGTCGATGTCCATGGACACCTCGCCGTACAGCGGCCACAGGTCGCCCGCCGCGGCCCTCTCGTGCAGGCTGCGGGTGAGCCGGGCGCGCCGCTCGCGGGCGATGTCCACCCGCACCTCCAGCTCGTTCTCCGCCAGGTACGGGCGGGCGTCGGTGGCCAGGTCCGAGCGGGCCAGCCGGCCGTAGGCGGCGACGCTCGCGGCGATCCCCGCCAGCGCGTCGCCGAGCTGGCGGCGCAGCGTCGGATCGGTGAGCAGCCGGCCGCGCGGGCCGAGCCGCTCGTCGTCGGCCAGCGACCGGGTCAGCCCGCGCAGCGACAGCGTGAAGTGCTCCATCGTCTCGACGGCGTTGCGCAGCGCGACGCCCGCGTCCACCAGCCGCCGCGCCTGGGTGCGGGGGTTGAGCCGGACGCTCTCCTCCGCGTCCCGCAGGTCCTGGTCGGTGCGGCCGATGTCGCGGGCGAACCGCTCCGCCTCCTCCTGCCACCGGGCCGCCTCGCCCTCGGTGCGGTCGCCCTGCAGCCCGTCGGCGATGTCCTGGATCAGCTCGCGGAGCTGCTCGGCGACGTCCTGGACGGCCTCCTCCGCGGGCCGCACCCGCACCGACGGCACCAGGAACGTGGCGACCAGCCCGGTGGCGGCGCCGACCAGCGTCTCCAGGATCCGGTCGGTCGCGCCGGGCCAGTTGGACGCGCCCAGCGCGAAGATCAGCATCGCGCTGATCGGCACCTCCAGCAACTGGTCGCCGAGCCGCAGCACCTGCCCGATGACCAGCGCCGCGAGGATCGACAGGCCGAGGCTCCACCAGGAGAACCCCACCCCGTGGGCGAACAGGACGGCGATCATCACCCCGGAGGTGACCGCGCCGACCCGCAGCAGGCTGTGCTTGATCGTCTCGTAGACGGAGTGCTGGACGACCAGCAGCGCGGTCAGCGGTGCGAGCAGCGGCGGCTGGCCGGTGCTCGGCAGCACGAACCGGGCGATCAGGAACGCGGCGACGGCGGTGAGCGTCAGCCGCGCGATCCGGTACACCGACGACGGGGCTTCGGTCGCCACCTGGATCGGCGAGCGGACGGCGCGGCCGGACCGGTCGCGGAGACCGGGGCGGTCGAGGAAGCCGGGACGGCGGAAAACGAAAGGCATCTGTGCACACGTGGGTAGGGATCAGCGGTACGTGGGTCGGCATGCCCTTTCGGGCACTCGATACTCAAGAGGACGCCGATCCGCTTCCTTCCCGGTGCGGGGCAAAGTCCCGGCAAACCCCGCGATCGGGTGTGCCGAAGCGCTCCGGCCGGCCGCCTCGGCCGCCGGCGGCGGGCCGCGGTCAGCCGCGGCGGCGGGCGCGGAACGCCGCGACGTTCGTCCGGTTCGCGCACGACTCCGAGCAGAACCGGCGCCGCCCCGCCCGCGACGTGTCGGCGTACACGCGGTCGCAGCCCTCGGCGTCGCAGACGCCCGTCCGGTCGATGCCGTGCTCGACGACCAGCTCCGCGAGGTGCATCAGCGTCGTCGCGCGGAACCGGTCCGGCAGCCGGGACGAGGGCGGCGCGTAGTGCATGTGCACGCCGTGCGGGTCGTGCTCGGCGAGGTGCGGGTGCAGCGGCAGCTCCAGCATCAGCCCGTTCAGCAGCCGCATCGCCTCGTCGAGGTCGGCGGCGTCGAAGAACCGGCGCAGCGTCCGCCCCCACCGGCGGAACTCCCCGGCGTCGGCCGGGTCGAACTCGTGCCAGAAGAACCCGTTCACGCGCAGCAGCTCGCGCAGCGCGTCCACGGAGTCGTCGCCGTCGGCGCTGGTCACGGCGTTGACCAGGGCGACGGCCGCCGCCACCCCGTGGCTTTTGTACCCGGTTATCCGCATTGCCCCGGCTCCCGCTCCCATGCCATCCTGTAAATGGCATCCTGATTTTAACCCTTACAAGCTTCCCTGAGGACGCGCCGTGGAGGATTGCCCGCACTGTGGCTGGCCCCGCTCCGAGGTCTACGAGGTGCTGTCCCGGCACCTCACCTCCGAGGGGGTGGTGAGCTACACCCGCTGCGCCTGCGGCGAGCTGGAGGTGCGCGTCCAGCCGTTCGCGCCCGGCGCCGTCGCCGGCACCGCCGGCACCGCCGACCCGCCGGAGCCCGGCCGCTAGTGCCGCCAGCGGGTCGCGGCCGCGATCTCCTCCGGCGCCGCGCCGTCGAACAGCGCGACCTCGCCGCGCCGGACGGCCGCGACCGTGTCGGTCACCGCCTCGCCCAGCGCGTCCCGCAGGATCGCGTCCTCCTCGAACACCGCCACCGCCTCCGCCAGCGAGACCGGCAGCGGCCGGACGCCGCGCGCGGCGCGCTCCTCGCCGGAGAGCCCGGCCGGGTCGACCTCGACCGGGTCCGGCAGCGTCAGCCCCGCGTCCAGCCCGGCCCGCCCGGCCGCCAGCAGCCCCGCGAGCGCGAGATAGGGGTTCGCGGCCCCGTCGAAGCACTTGACCTCCAGGTTCGCCGCATGGTCGCGCTCGCCCTCCGCGCCGGTGACGAACCGGAGCGCCGCCTCCCGGTTCTCCAGCCCCCAGCACGCGAACGCCCCCGCCCAGTGCGACGGGACGAGCCGCAGGTAGCTCGCCGCCGCCGGCGCCCCGATCGCCAGCAGCGCGGGCAGCCGGTCCAGGATCCCCGCCGCGAACGCCTGGCCCGCGTCCGTCATCCCGCAAGGCCCCGGACCGCCCGCCATCGCGTTCGCCGGGCCGTCCCCGGTGTCCTCCCGCCAGAGGCTCAGGTGGACGTGCGCGCCGTTGCCGACGGAGCCCGCCACGACCTTCGGGGAGAACGAGGCGTGCATGCCGTGCTCCAGCGTCACCGCCCGGATCGTCTCCCGGACCAGGACGGCGGTGTCGGCGGCGCCGACCGGGTCCTCGGCCGCCACCGACACCTCGTACTGCCCGGCGGCGTACTCGGGGTGCAGCTGCTCGACCGAGACGCCCGTCCGGTCCAGCGCGATGAGCAGCGCCCGCAGGTAGCCGGCCAGCTCGCTGACGCGGGTCATCCCGTACGCGGGGCCGTGGCAGGCGGGCGTGAACTCGTCCGGGGTGGCCGACACCGCCCATTCGATCTCGAACGCCGTCCGGGCCGCCCAGCCGCCCGCGGCGAGCCGGTCGGTCTCGCGGCGCAGCAGCGCCCGCGCGTCGAGCGGGTGGGCGGCGCCGTCCTGCGCGTACCGGTCGGCGGGGGCGTGCGCCCAGCCCGGCAGCGCCGCCAGCGGGACGAGCCGGTCCAGGTCGGGGTGCAGCCGCAGGTCGCCGACCGGGCCGCCGGCGTACCGGCCGGACACGATCGAGTCGTCCAGCAGGAACACGTCGAACACCGGCGACATCCCGACGCCCCAGGTCGCCGCGTGCTCCAGCCGCCCGACCGGGACGGTCTTGGTGCGCGTGATCCCGCTGACGTCCACCCAGGTCAGCGCGACGGCGGCGATGTCCTCCCCGGCCAGCCGCCGGGCGGCCTCGGCCGCCCGCGCGCCCCGCCGGGCGCGCTCCTGCCCGTCGAGGACGGTGTCGAAGGTCTGTTCCACGGTGCGGCTCCCGGTCATGGCGGCGGACGCGGGCCTTCCCGCAGGGCGGGTGCCCGCAGAGGCATCGTAGGAAGAACGCCCCGCGATTTCAGGGACGCCGCCGCGTTTCCGGGGACGTAGGGAGGGTGCTCGAATACCTGGAGTCGCTGCCGCTGATCGACCACCACTGCCACGGCGTGTACGAGGACGACCTCGACCGCCCGGCGTTCGAGGCGATGCTCACCGAGGCCGGGTCGGGCGGGCCGCCCGGGACGAGCATGTTCGACACGCAGGTCGGGTTCGCGCTGCGGCGCTGGTGCGCGCCCGTCCTGGACCTGGACGCGCACGCGGAGCCGGACGCCTACCTCGCCCGCCGCGCCGAGCTGGGCGCGGCGGAGGTGAACCGCCGGTTCCTCTCCGCCGCCGGGCTGGAGGCCCTGTGCGTGGACACCGGCTACACGCCGCGCGCCCTGCTGGACCCGCCCGCCCTCGGGCGCCTGGCCGGGGCGCGGGCGCACGAGATCGTCCGGCTGGAGAC
The DNA here is from genome assembly GCF_040299565.1 of Spirillospora sp. NPDC000708. Lineage (NCBI taxonomy): Bacteria > Bacillati > Actinomycetota > Actinomycetes > Streptosporangiales > Thermomonosporaceae > Spirillospora > Spirillospora sp. NPDC000708. The sequence goes on along the minus strand of NZ_JBEPCJ010000010.1, from coordinate 43,232 downwards.
GGTCGCCGAGCAGGTCCTGTCGGACGGCGTGGACCCCCACCGGTTCGCCGACGAGGTCCGCGCCCGGCTCGCCGCCCGCGCGCCGGACGCGGCGGGCGCCAAGTCGATCGCCGCGTACCGCGCCGGGCTGGAGCTGTCGGGGGTGCGGCCGTCGGACGCGGAGGTCACCGGCGCGGCCGGGATCCTGCTGCGCCAGGAGGAGATGCGGGTCTGCGACGAGATCCTGCACCGCTTCCTCATCTGGTCCGCGGTCGACCTGGGGCTGCCGGTGCAGTTCCACGTGGGGTACGGGGACGTCGACGCCGACCTGCGCCGCGGCGACCCGCTGCTGCTCATCTCGCTGCTGCGGGCCATGGACGCGGCGGGCGCCCCCGCGCTGCTGCTGCACAACTACCCGTTCCACCGGCAGGCCGGGTACCTCGCACAGGTGCTCCCGAACGTGTACGTGGACGCGGGGCTCGCCACGCACAACCTCGGGCACCGGGCGCCCGCCCTGATCGCCGAGCTGCTGGAGCTCGCCCCGTTCGGCAAGGTGCTGTACTCCTCCGACGCGTTCGGCCTGGCCGAGCTGTACCACCTGGGCGCGCTGCTGTTCCGGCGCGGCCTCGCGGGGCTCCTCGCGGGCGGCGTCGAGGACGGCGCCTGGACGTCCGCCGACGCCGAGCGGGTCGCGGGGCTCGTCGCGTCCGGCAACGCCCGCCGCGTCTACCGCCTCTGACCGGCGCCGTGCCGCACCGGTGCCGCGTCCGGCCGGCGGGGCGCCGCGGATACGCTCGGGGAGCGATCTTCGGGAGGTGCCCATGGCAGGACGCGAGCGGCTGCTCGTCATCGGGGGCGACGCGGCCGGGATGAGCGCCGCGTCGCAGGCGCGCAGGCGGCGCGGGCCCGGCGAGCTGGACGTCACGGTCGTCGAGCGCGGGCATTTCGCGTCGTACTCGGCGTGCGGCATCCCGTACTACGTCGGCGGCGTGGTCGACGACGCGGACGCGCTGATCGCCCGGACGCCCGCCGAGTTCCGCGACCGGGGCATCGACCTGCGCCTGTGCACGGAGGCGACGGAGATCGACCCGGAGCGCGGGCGGGTGCGCGTCCGCGACGTGGACGGCGGCGGCGAGACCTGGGAGCCCTACGACCAGCTCATGATCGCGACGGGCGCGGTGCCGACCCGCCCGCGGCTGCCCGGCGCCGACGCCGAGGGGGTGCACGGCGTCCAGGTCCTCGACGACGGGATCGCCATCCGCCGCGTGCTGGAGCGCGAGAAGCCGCGCCGCGCCGTCGTCGTGGGCGGCGGCTACATCGGCCTGGAGATGGCCGAGGCGATGGTGACGCGCGGCCTCGACGTGGCGATCGTGGACGGCGCCGAGCAGCCCATGAGCACGCTCGACCCCGACATGGGCGCGCTCGTCGCGGACGCGATCCGCGGCATCGGCGTCGACCTGCACCTCGGCGACCGGGTCGAGGGCTTCGACACCGGCCCGGACGGGCGGGTCGCGGCGGTCCGCGCCGGGGGCCGCACGCTCCCCGCCGACCTGGTGATCCTCGGCCTCGGCGTCCGGCCCGGCAGCGACCTCGCCCGCGCCGCCGGGATCGAGACGGGCCCGACCGGCGGGATCGTCACCGACCGGCGGATGCGGACCCGGACCGAGCGGGTGTGGGCGGCGGGCGACTGCGTCGAGACCCGCCACCTCGTCTCCGGCCTGCCGGTCGCGATCGCGCTCGGCACGCACGCCAACAAGCAGGGCCGCGTCGCGGGGATCAACCTCGGCGGCGGCTACGCCACGTTCCCCGGCGTGGTCGGCACCGCCGTCTCCAAGATCTGCCACGTCGAGGTCGCGCGGACCGGCCTGAACGAGCGCGAGGCGGCCGCCGCCGGGTTCGACGCGCTGAGCGTCGTGGTCGAGTCCACGACCCGCGCCGGCTACCACCCGGGCGCCACCGCCATGAAGACCAAGCTGATCGCCGAGCGCCGCTCCGGGCGGCTGCTCGGCGGGCAGATCGTCGGCGAGGAGAACGCCGCCAAGCGGGTCGACGGGCTGGCCATCGCGCTGTGGCACGGGATGACCGTCGAGGAGATGACCGGCCTGGACCTCGGCTACGCGCCGCCGTTCTCGCCCGTCTGGGACCCCGTCCTCATCGCCGCCCGCAAGGCCGCCGAGCGCGTCGAGGAGGACATGCGCCGCTTCCCGTGACGCCGGCTTGATCGTTCCGGTGCCGGTTTGTCGGTGATCTCCCCTACGGTGCCGTCATGAGCACGACGGACGCCGCGGCCGAGGCCCGCCCCGACGAGAACACCCTGGTGATGCCCGACGCGTGGCTGCGCAGGCTGCACCCCCGCCGCGACCGGCCGCACGCCTGGCCGGCGGTGCCCGCCGACCGGAAGGGCGCCGAGACGGCCAGGGCGATGCTGAAGGAGTTCCGGCCGGACGTGGAGGCGGTGCTCGCGCTGCCGGGCACGCCGCCCGCGGTGGCCGAGGCCGGGCGCGCGTACCTGCGCGGCGAGCCCGACCCGCTCGGCGCCGCGGCCGTGGCCCTCGTCGCCGCGCCGCTCGGGCAGGTCATGTACACGCGGCGGGACCCGTTCATCGACGCGTGGGCCGAGGAGCACGGCGTGGTCTTCGCCGCGTGCGCCTACGTCGCCCGCGCCGGACTCTGGGCGCCCTTCGACGTCGTCGGCATGGAGCGCCGGTGGGAAGGGGTGCGCGAGCGCCGTCCCGAGGAGAACTGGTCGGGAGGATGGGCGCAGGAGGACAGCGCCCGGCGGCTGCGCGCCCTGCTCGCCGCCGCGGAGGACGAGGTGTACGCCGAGGCGGCGGACGGCCTGGCGCGCCATCGCGGCACCCTCGTCCAGAAGGCCGTCGCCTCCTACCTCATGCCCGAGCGGCGGGCCTGGTTCGCCGACCTGCTCGCCGACCCGCAGGCGACGGCCGCCGCGGTCCACACGGCCGAGCGGTGGCTGCTCCAGTGCGCGGTGGCGGACCGCGCGGAGTTCGACGCGCTCGGGCTGGCCCTCGACTTCCAGAGCCGGAGCGCCGCCGTCATCACCAGCCTCGTGGACGGGATCGGCCCGGACGGGGTCGTGGACCTGCTGGCCGATGCGCTCGACGACCCCTACCTCGACGGCGACACGTCGCGGACCCTGCTCGACGCGCTCGCCGTGCTGCCGGTAGACGCCGCGTTCCAGGCGCTGCTGGACCGGCTCGACCGCAAGTACGCCGAGGCCGCGGTCCTGGCGGCGGCGCGGCGGTTCCCGGCGCGGGCGCTGCGGCTCCTCGCCGCCGCGTCCGACCGCCCGGCGGCGTCCGACCTGCTGACGGTGCACGTGCGCGCCGAGGCGGCGCTCGCGAACGAGCTGCTCCCCGCTCTCCCCGAGGCGTCGGGGGCGGCGGTCCGGGCCGCGCTGGACGCCGGCGCGCGCGTCCCGGAGGCCGATCCCGCGTCGCTGCCGCCGCTGCTCGTGGACCCGCCCTGGAACCGCCCGCGCGCGAAGTCCAAGCCGGTCGTCCTCAAGGACCTGCCCGCGCCCGGCATCCGCGCGATCGCGTGGCAGCCGGGGGAGCGGGAGGAGTGGAAGGTCGACCTGCACCACTACTGGCGGTGGGTGGAGCGGCTGGACTGGTCCACGCAGGTCGCGAAGTTCCGGAGGGGCGAACTGCTCGACCACATGCAGCCGATGCTGTTCGTCGAGGGGCCCGAGGAACTGGTCCGGCCGCTGCTGGCCGACTGGGACCCGCCCGAGCCCTGGTACGTGGACGAGTGGATGCGCGTCGTCGTCGCCCGGTTCGAACTGGACGCCCTCGACGCCGCCGTGGTCGCGGCGCGGCGCGATCCCGCGGGCGTCGGAGCGATCCTGATGCCGTACGTGAGCGACGAGACGGCCCGGCTGATGGCGGACTGGCTCGTCCGGCTCAAGCAGGCGGGCCGCACGGCGCGCGCCTGGTTCGTCCGGCACGGCCTCGCGGCCGTCCCGGCGCTGGTGCCGCCCGCGCTCGGCAAGGCGGGCGCGGAGCGGCGGGCGGCCGAGGCCGCGCTGCGGTTCGTCGCGTCCCACCACGGCACCGGCGGCATCGTGGACGCGGCGCGCGCGCACGGCGACGAGGCCGCCGACGCGATCGAGGCGCTGCTCGCCGTCGATCCGCTGGAGATCCTCCCAGCGAAGATCCCCGCAGTGGGCGACTGGGCCGACGTCCGGATGCTGCCGCAGATCCTGCTCCGCGACCGCCAGCGCGCGCTTCCGGAGACGGCGGTCCCGCACGTGCTGACGATGCTGGCGATGTCGAAGCCCGGCGAGGTCTACGCGGGGGTCGGCGCCGTCCGCGAGCTGTGCGACCCGGCGTCGCTGGCCGGGTTCGGGTGGGCGCTGTTCCGGCGCTGGGAGGCCAACGGCGCCCCGTCCAAGGACGGCTGGGCGCTGGCGCAGCTCGGCCTGCTCGGCGACGACGGCACCGTCCGCCGCCTCACCCCCGTGATCCGGGCCTGGCCCGGCGAGGGCGGCCACACCAAGGCGGTGACCGGCCTGGACGTCCTCGCCGAGATCGGCACCGACGTCGCGCTGATGCACCTGCACTCGATCGCGCAGAAGGTGAAGTTCAAGGGGCTCCGGACGCGCGCCCAGGACAAGATCGCTGAGGTGGCGGCCGGGCTGGAGCTGACCGCCGAGCAGCTCGCCGACCGGCTCGTCCCCGACTTCGGCCTCGACGACGCCGGGACGATGACGCTCGACTACGGTCCGCGCCGGTTCGTCGTCGGGTTCGACGAGCAGCTCAGGCCCTACGTCGCCGACGAGGACGGCAAGCGCCGCAAGGCCCTGCCCAAGCCCGGCGCCAAGGACGACCCCGAGCTCGCGCCCGCCGCGTACAAGGCGTTCTCCACGCTGAAGAAGGACGTCCGGACCGTCGCCGCCGACCTGATCGCCCGCCTGGAGACGGCGATGGTGCGGAACCGCCGGTGGTCCCTCACCGAGTTCCGGGACCTGCTCGCCGGGCATCCGCTGTTCCGGCACCTCGTCCGGCGGCTGGTGTGGATCGCCGTCGAGATGGACCAGTACAAGAGCATCACGTTCCGGGTCGCCGAGGACGGCACGTTCGCGGGCGTGCACGACACCGCCCTGAACCTTCCGGAGACGGTCGTGGTCGGCGTCGCCCACCCGGTCCACATGCAGGCCGGCGACCTGGTGGCCGCCTGGGCGGAGGTGTTCGCCGACTACGAGATCCTGCAGCCGTTCCCGCAGCTCGGACGCCCCGTGCACGAGCTGACCGACGAGGAGCGCAAGAGCGGCCACCTCGCCCGGTTCGAGGGCGCCGCCGTCCCGGCCGGCCGGTTGCTCGGGCTGGTCAAGCGCGGATGGGAGCGCGGCGCGCCGCAGGACGCGGGCGTCGAGTGCTGGATCTCGCGTCCCGCCGGGACGGGCCGGCACGTCGTCATCGACCTCGACCCGGGCATCCCCGTCGGAGAACCGGACGCGCTCGGCGACCAGACGCTGCGGCAGGTGTGCCTGTGCCGCCGCCAGGACGACCTGTGGATGCACCACGGGAACCCGCTGCCGTTCGGCGAGCTCGACCCGGTCACCGCGTCCGAGGTCATCGCCGATCTGACCGCGCTCACCGCCGACGCCCGCTGAGAGGAACGCCGTGAAGGACGCCGTGCCGGACGCGCCGCTCGACGCGCTGCCCGCCGACCTCGTCGACCCGCCGTGGCTGCGCAAGCCCGCCGCGCCGAAGGCCGCGGCGGGCGGCGCGGCGGGGGACGCGGTCGTGCCCGGCCTCGAACCGCCGGGCGACCGGCGCATCGTCTGGGAGCCGGGCGAGCGCGAGCGGTGGGCGGCGATGCGGCCCTTCGGCGGGCCGTGGGCGGACGGCGACTGGGAGCGGGAGGCCGAGAAGGTCCGCGACGGGTCGATGTACCTGCCGAGCCAGGCCGGGTTCCTGGCGAGCGCGCCCGAGCACCTCGCCCGCCCGCTGCTGGCCGCCTGGGAGCCGCCCCCGGTGACCTGGGACTTCGACCATTCGCTGAAGCCGATCGTCGCGCGCTTCGGGGAGGCGGCGTGGGACGTGTCGGTCCGGATGGCGCGGGCCAACCCGTTCGGGACCGGGCCCGTCCTCCTGCCGTTCCTGGGCGCGGACGTCGCCCGGCTGATGGCCGACTGGCTCTACCGGCTCAAGTCGGCGCAGGAGGTGTCCCGGACGTGGTTCGCCCGGCACGGGCTCGGCGCCGTCCCGTACCTGGTGCCGGACGCGCTGGGCAAGCGCGTCGGCCCGCGCCGCAACGCCGTCCACGCCCTGCGCCTCATCGAGGGTGACGTCGTCGGCGCGGCCGGAGTGCACGGCGAGGAGGCCGCGAAGGCCGTCGCCGCGCTGCTCGCGGACGCGCCGGAGCAGGCCGAACCGGCCCACAAGCGGCCGAAGCCGCCGGACCTGCCCCGCTGGCTGGACACCGAGGCGCTGCCCCGGCCCGTCCTGCGGGACGGGCGCCGCCTGCCGCCCGGCGCCGCCCGCAACCTCGTCCACCTCTGGGCGATGGCGCTGCGCCCGGACGCGTTCCCCGGCGCGCACGAGGCCGCCGAGGAGACCGCCGCGCTGTGCGACCCGGCGTCCCTCACCGCCTTCGCCTGGGCGCTCTTCGAGGCGTGGCGGGACGCCGGGACGCCGGGCCGGTCCGCGTTCGTCCTGCCCGCGCTCGGCCGGTTCGGCGACGACGAGACCGTCCGCCGCCTCACCCCGCTGATCAAGGAGTGGCCCGGCCAGTCCGGGCACGACCGCGCCACCGCGGGCCTCGACGTGCTCGCCGCGATCGGCACCGACCTCGCCCTGCTGCACCTCGACGGCATCGCGCGGGCCAGCCGCTACAAGGGGTTGCAGCGGCAGGCGCAGGCCAAGCTGCGCCAGGTCGCCGCGCGCAAGGGGCTGAGCGACGGGCAGCTCGCCGACCGGCTGGTCCCCGACTTCGGCCTCGACGACGCCGGGACGATGACGCTCGACCACGGCCCGCGCCGCTTCACCGTCGGCTTCGACGAGCTGCTCCGGCCCTACGTGACCGGCGAGGACGGCAAGCGCCGCAAGACCCTCCCCAAGCCCGGCCCCGGCGACGACCCGTCCGCCCACCAGCGGTTCACGGCCCTGAAGAAGGACGTCCGCACCGTCGCGTCCGTCCAGATCGCCCGCCTGGAGACCGCGATGGTCGAGGGCCGCACCTGGACGCCCGCCGAGTTCACGGCGTTCCTCGTCCGGCACCCGCTGATGTGGCACATCGCGCGCCGCCTGGTCTGGACGTCCGGCGGCACCGCGTTCCGGCTCGCCGAGGACCGCACGCCCGCCGACGTCCGCGACGACGCCTTCGAGGTCTCCGCGGACGTGCGGATCGCCCACCCGCTGCTGCTCGGCGACGCCCTGCCGGCCTGGGCGGAGGTGTTCGCCGACTACGAGATCGTCCAGCCGTTCCCGCAGCTCGCCCGGCCCGTGCACACCCTCGCGGACGGCGCGGGCCGCGACGGCCGCCTCGCCCGCTTCGAGGGGCTGCGCGTGCCCTACGGGAAGATCCTCGGCCTGACCCGGACGGGCTGGGAGCGCGGCGCCGCCCTCGACGGCGGCGTCCAGCGCTGGATCTCCCGCCGCGCCGGCGCCCACCACGTCGTCGTCCAACTCGATCCCGGCATCGTGGCCGGCTACGTCGACCTGCACCCCGAGCAGAGGCTGGAGCACGTCTGGATCGCACCCGCGCCCGGCGAGTACGACCCGGCGCTCCCCGTCGAGAACGGCTTCGCCGCCGCCGACCCGGTCCTGCTGTCAGAGATCCTCGCCGACCTCGAGGGCCTCGGCTGACGGGGCCTTCCCGGCCTCGTCGAGGGCGGCGAGGACGTCGGCGACGAGGTCGCCGGTGTTCTCCACGCCGACCGAGAACCGGACGAACCCCGGGTCCACGGCGTCGCCGCCCCAGCGTCCCCTGCGCTCGGCGGAACTGTGCACCGACCCGAAACTCGTCGCCTGGTTGACGAGCCGCATCGCGCCGAGGAAACGCTCTGCGAACGCCTCGTCCGGAAGCACGAACGAAACGACGCAGCCGAACCGCCGCATCTGCCTCGCCGCGACCTCGTGGGACGGGTCGTCCGCCAATCCCGGATACCGCAGCCCGGCGACCTCCGGCCGTTCCCGCAGCGCCTCCGCCAACGCCATCGCATTGACGTCCTGGCGGTCCAGGCGCAATTCCAGCGTGGCCAGGGAACGGTGCGCCAGCCACGCCTCCATCGGCCCAGGAACGGCGCCGACCGTCTTGCGCCACAGCCGCACGCTCTCCGCCAGCGCCGCGTCCCGCGTCGCGACGTGCCCGAGCAGCAGGTCCCCGTGCCCGGTCAGCGCCTTGGTGTCGCTGGCCACCGAGAAGTCCGCGCCGAGGTCCAGCGGGCGCTGCCCGAGCGGCGTCGCCAGGGTGTTGTCGACCGCGACCAGCGCGCCCGCCTCGTGCGCCGCCTCGACCAGCCTTGCGATGTCGCACACGTCCAGATTCGGATTGGACGGCGTCTCCAGCCACACCAGCCGGGCGCCGTCGAGCAGTTCGATCTGCGCGTCGCCCGCCGTCGGCGCCATCCGCACGACCGCCCCGTACGATTCGAGCCGCTCCTTCAGCGCCCGCGTCGTCTGGTAGCAGTCGTCCGGCAGGACGACCACGTCACCGGACCGCACCTGCGACAGCACCACCGCCGCGATCGCCGCCATTCCCGACGAGAAGGAAACGACCTCGGCGCCGCCCTCCAGTTCCCCGATCGCCGCTTCCAGCAGCGTCCATGTCGGATTGGTGTCGCGCCCGTACGTGTAAGGCCCGACCGGCTCGCCCGGCAGATGGAAATGCGCCGCGAAGACCGGCCCCGGCAACGGCGGCGCGTACTTCTTCGCGGGCGGCCTCCCGGCCCCCACCGCCAGCGTCCCGTCCCCAAGCTCACGCGTCACACGTCCTCCTCTTCGTCGCCACCATCGTTCCGCACGCCTCCCACCAGCACGAAGACGCCCCCGCCCGACAGCCCGCCCCACCACGACGCCGGCCGCCCGCACGTCCGAGCACGGCCCCACGAGCCGTCCCACCGAATCACGGAACCACGGCGTCCCGTCCACGACCACCACCATGACACTCTCCCCGACGTGCGGCGCCGACCGGTGGGACAACCGCAGCAGCGGCGGATCCCCGAGCCGCAGCGCGACCGTCCACCCCTTCCCGGCCAGCTCGCCCGCCAGCGCGTCGAGGTACCGCAGCGCGTTCACCGGGCCGTCCACACGACGCCGCCGTCCAGCCGCGCCGCCTCCGCGACCTCGCCGAGGTCGATGTACGCGCCGCGCCCGATGAGGCTGACCCGCACCCGCCGGACGACGCCGCGCGCCCCTCCCGGCGCCCCGCGCAGCGCGGCGTCCACATGCCGCGCCACGGTCGCCCAGTCGTCCGACACCCCGCCCGCCGACGCCTCCGGCACGTCCCACGAGTAGAGCACCGGCGGCTCGCAACACCCCCGCCTCATGCACCCTCCGCATCCGTCTCGCATTCCGTGATGAGACGAACACGCTAAGTACGGTTCCGGGCCCTCGGTTTCGCCCCCGAAACCCGCCGCGACTCAACGCTCAGGCGAGGTTCATGCGCCAGGCCAACCCGCGCAGGTCCCGGTTGACGGCGCGGTCGTGGAGGTCGGCGACGAGGTCGCGGACCAGCGGGTTCTTGTAGACCTTCACCGGCGCGTGCCTCTCGGCCTGGCGCAGCTCGCGGACGGCCTCCCTCGGCCTGCCGAGCATCGCGAAGGCGCGCGCCTTCTCGATGAAGAGCGCGGCCCTGCGGGTCCTGGAGGGGAGCGCCTCGACGTCGACGCGGGATGCGGCGTCCACCGCCGTCTCCGGGTCGGCGGCCTCCACGGCGAGCATCGCGCGCCAGACGCCGACGTTCGCCGCGCCGAAGCTCTGCCAGCCGTCGCCGGGGGACGACTCGGGCTGCTCGCCGATCCGCGCGGCGGTCCGCTCCGCCTCCTCGACGTGCCGCGCCGCGGCGGCGTGGTCGGCCTGCACCTGGCACGCGAGGGCGGCCGACAGTTGCAGCATGCCGTACACCTCGTGCGCGGTGCGGTCGTCACCGAGATGCGGCTCCAGCCGTCCGGCGCTCCGCGCCGCGTCGCGCATCGGCCGCGACAGCGCGGCGGCGGGACGGGAGTGCGCGCGGGCGAAGGCGGCGGCCGCGGTCATGACGGGATCGTCGAGCAGGCGGGCGGCGTGCCCGGCGCGGTCCGCCGCGATCCAGGCCAGGTCGACCTGCCCGAGGTTGCGCAGCATGAACGTCGCCGCGGTGCACGTCTCCACCAGCAGCCGCAGTGCCGCCGCCCGCTCCGCCTCGTCGCCCGCCGCCGCGTGGACGTGCAGCTCCGCCACCACCGGCGGCAGCGTCACCCCGAGCCCGGGGTAGTCCGACGTGCGGCGCTGCCGCCGGATCCGCCCCTCGATCAGGTCGGTCAGCGCGCCGAGAGGCCGGGCGGGGACGTCCGGCGGATCGTCCAGCGCCGTGTCGAGGAGGACCTCCCGCAGCCGCACCGCGTCACCGTACGCGCGCTCCTTCGGGCGGATGATCGGAGCCGGCTCGCCCATGAGGTCGGAGGGGGAGACCTGGAGGGCTTCGGCGAGGGCGCGGATGTCGCTGCGCCGTTCGAGCCGCAGGTGCCCGTTCTCCACGCGGGACAGCCATCCCTTGGTGCGTCCCACGAGCCCGGCGAGCACTTCGAGCGACATGCCCCGGTAGAGCCGGGCGGCGCGGATGTTGTCGCCGATGCGCCGCACGTCGTCCGTCATGGTCGACCACCCCGATCATCCAACGTACGCCGGACCGCGCAGGATAGGGGGTGGCGGCGGGGCGGGGTTTCCGTGCGGAAACGGGGACGGCGCGAATCCTTTCGGGGGGTCGGGGCCTCCTATGGGCGTGCCGGTGGACCGGCCGGCACGGAACGGAGGTCATCATGATCGTCGCAGTGGCCGTCGCGGGTGCGGCGGTGCTGGTGTGCGCGTGCACCGCCACCGTCGTGCGGCGCAGGAGGAGGGCGCGTGGCTGAGCGGGCCTGGCCGGGGGAGCGGCTCGTCGCCGCGGCGCAGCGGGGCGACGCCGAGTCGATCGCGGCGCTGGTGTCGGGGTCGCACCCGCACGTCCGGCGGTTCGCGCACGCGCTGTGCGCGTCGCCGCAGGACGCCGAGGACGCCGCGCAGGAGGCGCTGATCATCCTGTACCGGAAGATCGGGACGCTGCGGGCGTCGGGCGCGCTGGCGTCGTGGATGTTCCGGATCGTCCGCAACGAGTGCCTGCGCCGGGCGCGGCCCGTGCTCGGCGTACGGGACGTCCCGGACGGCGCGGTGCCGTCGGCGGAGGACGACGTGCTGCGGCGGCTGGAGGCCGAGCGGGTCGCGGCGGCGATCGCCGCGCTGCCCGCGGACCAGCGGCGCGTCCTGATCATGCGGGACGTGCAGGGGATCCCGGGAAGGATGACCGCCGGCGCGCTCGGGCTGAGCGTGCCCGCGATGAAGTCGCGCCTGCACCGGGCGCGGGCGGCGGTCCACGAGGCGCTGGAGGGCGGCCATGTCGGGTGAACCGCTGGGACGGCATCTGGTGCGGGGCGCGGTGGGGTTCGGCGCGCTCGCGGGCGCGGTCGCGCTCGTCCCCCTGATCGGGATCGCCGGGCTGGTCCTGGCGCCGGTCGGCCTGGTGGCGCTGCGGGGCTGCCCGGCCTGCTGGTTCATGGGGCTCGCCGAGGCCCTGTCCAGGGGCCGCCTTGAGCGGACGTGCGAGGACGGGACGTGCGATCTGCGGAGCGGCTGACCGGCGTCCGGTGCCCGCCGGAGCCGGGGGCCGGCGCGCACGGGGCATCGCGCGTTCCGGGCGGGTGGTGAAACGTCGGTGGATTGTCGGCGCGCTCCTCTACCGTGGGGCGCCATGGAAGATCACCTCCCGCGGGCGGGGCGGCGGGCGCTGCCCGGGCGGCGCCGTCCCGACGCCCGCACCGAATCCGCCGCCTGACCCGGAACGGACACCATGCCTGAAGAGACCGCCGACCACCAGAGGCCGCCCGCGGAGGTGCGGTTCGCCGACGAGCTGGAACGGCTCCGCGAGCACGACGACGGGCCGCGCCCGCCCGGCTGGGCGCTGAGCCTGACCGGGGCCCGCCGGTTCATCGTCGGCGACGACGCGCTCGGCGTGACCCGCAAGTTCGTCGGCGACACCGCGCTGATCGACCGCGCGCTGGTCACCCTCGCCACGAGCCGCGGGCTGATGCTGGTCGGCGAGCCCGGCACCGCGAAGTCGCTGCTGTCGGAGCTGATCGCGGCGGCGGTGTCCGGGACGTCCACGCTGACGATCCAGGGCGGAGCGGCGACCACCGAGGACCAGATCAGGTACTCGTGGAACTACGCGCTGCTGGTTTCGGAGGGGCCGTCGACCCGTTCGCTGGTGCCGGCGCCGCTGCTGACCGGGATGGCCGAGGGGAGGGTCGTCCGGTTCGAGGAGATCACCCGCTGCCCGCTGGAGGTCCAGGACTCGCTGCTGTCGCCGCTGTCCGACCGCGTCCTCGCCATCCCGGAGCTGTCCGGGCCGGAGTCGATGGTGTTCGCGCGGGAGGGCTTCAACGTCATCGCGACCGCGAACACCCGCGACCGCGGCGTCAACGAGATGAGCGCCGCGCTGAAGCGGCGGTTCAACTTCGAGACGGTGTTCCCGATCGCCGACTTCGCGACCGAGCTGGACCTGGTCGAGCGGGAGGCGGCGCGGCTGCTGGAGCGCAGCGGCGTCGGCGTCGCGCCGCGCCGCGACGTCCTGGAGGTGCTGGTCACCACGTTCCGGGAGCTGCGGAACGCCACCACCGAGGAAGGCCGGCCGATGGACCGGCTGTCCGCCGTGATGAGCACGGCGGAAGCGGTGTCGGTCGCGCACGCGGTCGGCGTGCGGGGCTGGTTCCTGCGCGGCGAGCCGGGCGGCGCCGCCGACATCGTCGAGTGCCTCGCCGGGACGGCCGCCAAGGACAGCGCCGACGACCTGACCCGGCTGCGCCGCTACCTGGAGCAGGCCGCCGGCCGGCGCGACGGCGAGCAGTGGAAGGCGCTGCACGCGGCCCGGCACCGGCTGCCCGGCTGATGGCCGTCACGTTCATCGGCGTCCGGCACCACAGCCCGGCGTGCGCGCGGCTCGTCCGCGACACCATCGCGCGGCTGCGCCCCGCGTACGTGCTCGTCGAGGGCCCCGCCGACTTCAACGGGCGGCTGGACGAGCTGCTCCTCGGCCACACGCCGCCGATCGCGATCTACAGCTTCCACCGGGACGCCGAGCGGGTGCACGCGTCGTGGTCGCCGTTCTGCGACTACTCGCCGGAATGGGCGGCGCTCAACGCGGGCCGGGCCGCCGGCGCGGAGCTGCGGTTCATCGACCTGCCCGCGTGGCATCCCGCGTTCGCCGAGCGCGGCAACCGGTACGCCGACGCCGAGCGCCGCTACGCCGACGCCACCGAGCGGCTGTGCCGCGAGTTCGCCGTCGACAACACCGACGTGCTGTGGGACCACCTGTTCGAGATCGACGCCGACGACCTGCCCGCGCGCCTCGACGCGTACTTCGACCTGGTGCGCGGCGAAGCGGAGCCGGGGCCCGACGACTCCGCGCGCGAGTCGTACATGGCCGCGTGGGTCCGCGCGGCGCGGGCCGACGCGGGGGACCGGCCGGTCGTCGTGGTGACCGGCGGGTTCCACAAGCCCGCGCTCGAAGCCCTCACCCGCACCGGCGGCACCGGATGGCCGGAGGTCCCCGCGCCGGAGGAGGGCGCGACGGGCGGCGGCTTCCTCGTCCCGTACTCGTTCCGGCGGCTCGACGCGTTCACCGGCTACCAGTCCGGCATGCCGTCGCCGGAGTACTACCAGCGGCTCTGGGAGGACGGCCCGGACGGCGCCGCCGCCGCGCTGACCGAGACCGTCGTGACGCGGCTGCGCGAGCGCAGGCAGGTGGTGTCGACCGCCGACCTGATCGCCGCGCGGACCCTCACCGAGGGCCTCACCCGGCTGCGCGGGCACCGCTCGCCCGCCCGCACCGACCTGCTCGACGGGCTGGTGTCCGCGCTGGTCGGCGAGGACCTCGACCAGCGGCTGCCGTGGACGGCGCGCGGCCCCCTCGCGCCGGGCGCGCACCCCGCGGTCGCCGAGATGGTGGCCGCGCTGAGCGGGAACCGCGTCGGCCGCCTGCACCGCGACACGCCCGCGCCGCCGCTCGTCCACGACGCCGCCGCCGAGCTGGAACGGCTCGGCCTCGCCGCCGCCGGCCGGATCACGCTGAAGCTGACCACCGCGCGGGGCCTGGAGCGCAGCCGCGCGCTGCACCGGCTGCGCGTCCTCGGCGTCCCCGGCGCCCGCCGCGAGTCGGGCCCGGCGACCGGCGCCGACCCGGAGCTGGAGGAGGTCTGGCAGCTCGACCCGTCCGACCCCGACGGCGCCCGGCTCGCCGCGCTGATCGAGGCGGGCGCCTACGGCCCGACCCTCGGCGACGCCGCGGCGGCCGCCCTGGACGAGCGGACGACCGCCGCGGGCGGCGACATCGAGCGGCTCGCGGAGTCGCTGTTCGACGCGGCGCTGTGCGGCTGCGCCGGGCAGTCCGGCCGCATCGCCTCGTCCATCGCCGCCGGGATCGCGGGCGCGTCCGACCTCGGCGCGCTCGGCCGTGCGCTGGACGTCGTCCTCGGCCTGTGGCGGCACGACCACGTCCTCGGGACGGCCCGCAGCCCCCTGTTCGGCGCCGTCATCGAGGAGTGCACGGAACGGATCCTGTGGCTCGCCGAAGGGATCCGCGGCGGCCCGGCGCCCGCCGACCGCGCCCGGCTGCGGGCGCTCGCCGCGGCCCGCGACGCGCTGCTGCACGCCGCCGGGACGCTGCGCGTCGACCGGGACGCCGCGCTCGGCGTGGCCCGCCGCGTCGCCGCCGCCCCCGACGCGCCGCCCGACCTGCGCGGCGCCGCGTTCGGCCTCGGCCGGGCGCTCGGCGACACCGCCGACCCCGCCCGCGCGGTGCGCGGCGCCGCCGGGCCGCGGGTGTTCGGCGACTGGCTCGCCGGGCTGTTCGCGCTGGCCAGGCAGGAGGTCCTCGACCCCGGCGGGACCGTCCTCGCCGTCCTGGACGAGCTGGTCGGCGCGCTCACCGACGAGGACTTCCTCGTCGCGCTGCCCGCGCTGCGGCAGGCGTTCGAGTTCTTCCCGCCGCGCGAGCGGGAGACGATCGCCGAGCGGCTGCTGGCCCGCCGCGGCCTGCGCGGGTCCGCCCGCGGGCTGCTGCGCGCGCCCCGCGACCCCCTCCTCATCGCCGAAGCGCGCGCCCTGGAAGAGCGCGTCGACCGCGCCCTCGAGGCCGCCGGACTCACCGGAGGACGACCATGACCCCACCCGGGACCCCGCCCGGCACCGCCGCCGGTGACCTGGAGCGCTGGCGGCTCATCCTCGGCGCGCCCGCCGGGCACGCCACCGGGACGCTCGGCGCCGACGCCGCCGCGCGCGACCGCGCCCTCGACTGGCTCTACGGCCGCGACCCCGAACTCGCGCGGCGCGGCGTCCGGCGCGGCGGCGCGGGCTCCCGCTCCGCGCCCGGGGACGGCCGTTCCGGCGACCGGACCGGCGGCGACGGGGAGTCCGCGCTCACCACCGTCGACTGGCTGGACGACGTGCACCGGCTGTTCCCCAAGGAGACCATCGAGCGGCTCGAACGCGACGCCGTCGAGCGCTACGAGATCCACGACATCGTCACCGACCCCGCCGTGCTGGAGCGGATCGAGCCGGACCGGTCGCTGCTGCGCGCCGTCCTGCGGACCAAGCACCTGATGAACCCGGAGGTCCTCGCGCTCGCGCGGCGGATCGTCGAGGCCGTGGTGCGGGAGCTGATGGAGAAGCTCGCCACGGAGGTCAGGCAGGCGTTCCACGGCACCCGGTCGCGGCGCCCGAGCCGCATCCGCAACTCCCGCAACTTCGACTTCCACGGCACGGTCCGCGCGAACCTCGCGCACTACCGGCCCGACGAGCGCCGCCTCTACATCGAGAACCCGAGGTTCGTGTCGCGGACGCGGCGGCACGTCGAGCAGTGGCAGATGATCCTGCTGGTCGACCAGTCCGGCTCGATGCTCGACTCGGTGATCCACTCCGCGGTCACCGCCGCGTGCCTGTGGGGGCTGCCGGGCCTGAAGACCCACCTCGTCGCGTTCGACACCGCCGTCGTCGACCTCACGTCCGACGTGACCGACCCGGCGGAGCTGCTGATGAAGGTGCAGCTCGGCGGCGGCACCGACATCGCCCGCGCGGTCGCCTACGGCGCCGGTCTCGTCGACAACCCGCGCCGCGCGATCGTCGCCGTCATCAGCGACTTCTACGAGGGCGGCGACGCGGGGCGGCTCGTCCGGGAGGTCCGGCGCCTCGTCGAGCAGGGGACCTGCGTGCTCGGCCTCGCCGCGCTGGACGAGGACGCCAATCCCGCGTTCGACCGCGACATGGGGCGGCGGCTCGCCGCCGTCGGCGCGCACGTCGGCGCGATGACGCCCGGCCGGCTCGCCGAGTTCGTCGCGGAGAGGATCGGATCGTGACGCGCGCCGACCTGCTCGCCCTGACGCCGGACTCCCTCGCCGCCCTCGCCAACCGGGGCCTGGTCAAGCGCGCGGCGAAGGACCTGGACGCGGGCAACGGCCCCGAGCTGACCGTCTCGCCGGACGGCGGCGTCGAGGGCAGGTACCCCGACGGGACCACGGCGGCGCTGCCGGCGGGCGCGGGCCTGGAGGCCGCGACCTGCACCTGCGCCGCGACCGGCACGTGCCGCCACCAGATCTGCCTCGTCCTGGCCTACCAGCGCGACGCCGCAGCCGGAGCCGCCGACGCTCCCGAGGAGGAGCCCGGCGAGCCCGCCGCGGCGGAGGTCGCCGACTGGTCGCCCGGGACGCTCGACGACGACGCGCTCGCCGCCGTCCTCGGCCGCCGCGCCCTCACCGCCGCCCGCCGCGCCCACCGCGCCGGGTACGCGGCGGCGATCCACCGGCCGACGCCGGACGACCCCGTCGCACGCGTCGAGCTCCAGACCTGCACCGTCCGGTTCCTCGTGCCGGGCGAGCTCGGCTACGTGCACACCGACGCGGTCGCGTCCGTCCGCGGCGAGATGACCGTGCTGGCCGCCTGGGCGTTCCGCGCCGCCGACGAGCGGGGCCTCACCGGCGCCGACGTCCGGCTCGACGTCGGCGGCGAGGCGAAGGGCGGCGACCGCTCCGGCGGGCTCGACGCGGCCGCCCGCCTCGTCGACCAGGTCCTGCTGGAGGGCGCCGTGCACGCCGGGCCCGTCCTGGCCACCGCGCTGCGCCGCACCGCCGCCGAGCTGGCCGCGCGGAACCTGCACTGGCCCGCCGGCGCCGTCGACGACCTCGCCGGGCAGCTCGCCGCCTACCACGAGCGCGACGCCGCCCACGACCCCGCCCGGTTCGCCGCGCTCATCGCCGAGGTGCACGCCCGGCACCGCGCCTCCGCCGCCGGCGGCACCCGCTCGCAGGTCCTCGGCACCGACGAGTCCGCCGAGACGCCGCTGCGCCGCGTCCGGCTCACCGCGCTCGGCTGCCGCGTCGGCGGCACCGGCCTGGTCCGCACCGCCGACCTGTTCCTCGCGCACGCCGGCACCGGCGTCGTCCTCGTGCTCAAGCGCCGCTGGAACGTCCCGGAGGGCGAGGCGCTCACCGGCGCCGACCTCGCCGGGCGCCGGATCCTCGGCTCCCCGCTGCGCGCGCTCGCCGCCGCGAACGTCGTGTCCGAGAGCGCCTCCCGGAGCGCCGGACGGGTCGTCCGCGTCGCCGCCGGACGGATCGCCAAGACCACCGTGACCCCGCTCGGCAACGCCTGGGAGGGACTGCCCGCCGGGCTGCTCGTCCGCGACCTGAAGGCCGAGGAGCGGGCGCTGGACGCGCTGCCGCCCCGCCTGGTCCGGCCGCGCGTCGAGGCCGAGTTCGTCCGCGCGGTCGAGATCGCCGAGGTGCGCGACGTCGGCTACCACCCCGGCGCGCAGCGCCTCGAAGCGGTCGTCGCGGACGCGGCGGGCGCGACGGCGGTCGTGTCCGCCGAGCACGGCCCGTACCGTCCGGCCGCGCTCGACGCGCTCGCCGCCGCGCTGGCCGACGCGCCCCGCATCGTGACCGGCGCCGTCCGCCGCGACCGGGGCGGGCTCGTCATCGACCCGTTCGCGGTGCTGACCGCGTCGGGCCCCGTCGTCCCCGACCTGGCGCCCGGCGACGGCGCCGCCGTGCTGGACGGCCCGTCCCCCGCCCCGCCCGACCCGCTCGGCGACGTCGTCCGGGCCGCGCTCGACGTCTGCGCCGAGGCCGCGCACCGCGGGCTGCTGCACGCCACGCCGGGGCTGCGCGACCGGCTCGCCCGCGCCGGCGAGGACCTGCGGCGCACCGGGCTGCGGGCCGCCGCCGGCGCCCTCGCCGACCTCGCCGGGACGGTCGGCTCGGACGACCCGGACCGCACCGCGGCGGCCTGGGCCACCGCCCACATCCGCCTGCTCACGACCGCCGAACTCCGCTGACGAGATCCAGACCGCGGCGACCCTGGAAACGGAGAGTAATGATACGGTCACACATGTGAGGATAGTTGTGCAGGTCAAGCTTTTGCCGGATGCTGTCCAGGCATCGGCTTTGGAGCGCACCCTGCACACGGTCAACAACTGCGCGAACCGAGTCTCGGCCGCCTCGTTCGAGGCGTACGGCCTTAAGGGATCGATCCGTGATCTACGGTCACTGGCCTATGGGGAACTCAAGGCTCATGGTCTGGGGGCGCAGGCCGCGCAGCACGTCATAAAACGCGTCGTCGACGCCTACAGCACGCTACGAGCGAACATCCGCGTCGGGAACCTCGGCGGTGAGGGCTCCAAGCGGCGCCGCAAAGCCACATCCAAACCCATCGCGTTCCGGCCTGACGCGGCGCACACTTACGACGACCGGTGCCTGTCGTGGAACTACGACGCACTGACTGTGTCCATCTGGACCATGGACGGGCGGCTCAAGACGGTCCGCTTCGCCTGCTCGCCGGCGGCGCTCAAGCGGCTCGTCGCATACCGGAAAGGCGAGTCCGACCTGGTTCGCCGGGACGGGAAGTGGTTCCTGGCCGCCACTTGCGACGTTCCCGAGGCTGAGCAGTACGAGCCGAGGGACTGGATAGGTGTGGACCGGGGCATCGCCAACCTGGCCACGACCAGCGATGGCGGCAACCATTCGGGGCGCCGTCTGGACCGCTACCGCCGCTGGCGGGCCCGCAAGAAGGCCGAGATCCAAGCCAAGAGGACACGCTCGGCCAAGCAACTCCTCAAGAAGCGCGCACGGCGCGAGTCGCGACATGCCGCCCACATCAATCACATGATCTCCAAGACCGTCGTTGCTGTCGCCCAACGCACCGAACGCGGCATCGCCCTGGAACATCTTCAGGGCATCCGCGAGCGGGTCACGGTTCGACGCGACCAGCGAGCACGGCAGTCGTCCTGGCCATTCCACCAGTTGGGGGCGTTCATCGCCTACAAGGCCCGCCGTGCCGGCGTGCCGTTCATCGAGGTGGACCCGGCCTACACCTCGCAGCGCTGCCCGCGCTGCGGCCACACCGCCAAGGCCAACCGGCCTTCGCGAGACGCTTTTCGCTGTCGTCGGTGCGGTCTCGCTGGGCCCGCCGACGTCGTCGCCGGGGTCAACGTGCGCGACCGCGCACGCTCGGCGTGGGTCCCGGTCCGTCGAGGATGAGCAGTTGACCAAGTGCTTCGTCGCGATGCTGCGGCCTTCGGGTCGCGGTCAGCGGGCGCCGTCGTCGAAGGCGGCCAGCATCTCCTCGCTCCAGGTGAGCCGGCCCGCGCGCAGGTCGTCCACGACCGAGCGCACCCAATCGGCCTCCGCGGCGGTGACCGCCCGCAGGTACTCGGTCTCCAGCATGGTGACGCGCGGCAGGCCCATCGCCTCCTCCTCGCCGAGGCCCGCGTCCAGCCCGGCGAGGTCCGCCTCCAGCGCCCGCAGCCGCTCCTCCAGCACCTCCAGCAGCTCCTCCGGCGGCAGCAGCATCGTGTTCGACACCGCCGCCGGGAACTCGGGGAACTCCCGCTTCGGCGCCGCGACCATCTCGCGGAGCCAGGTCCGCGCCGCCTCCCGCCCCGCCTCGGTCACCTCGTAGACGGTCCGCTCCGGGTACTGGCTGCCGCGCTCGGTCTGCCGGACCGCGATCAGCCCGGCCGCGTTGAGCCGGTCGATCGTCCGGTACAGGCTCGCGCGCTGCTCGACGTTGACGACCTGCTCCTTGCCCCACTCCTTGATCAGCCGCTGGATCCCGTAGGGGTGCAGCGGCCGGTTGTGCAGCAGGGCCAGCACGGTGAGGGCCAGCGGCGAACGGCGGACGGGTGCGCTCATGCGCCGATACTAGCCGCACCAGCACTAGTTGACATGCAACTAGTTTCAGTGTGACTATCAAGCCATGACGACCCGAGGAGACGGCATGAACCCGGTACGGACGGCCCTGGTGATCGGCGGCGGCATCGCGGGCCCGGTGACGGCCCTGGCCCTGCGCAAGGCGGGCATCGACGCGACCGTGTACGAGGCGCACCCGGCCGATCAGGACGGCGGCGCGGCGCTGACCGTCGCGCCGAACGGGCTCAACGCGCTGGAGCTGATCGGCGCCGCCGACGCGGTCCGCGCCGCGGGCCGCCCGGTCCCCGGCATGGCGATGGGCGACGGCGAGGGCAACCGGTTCGCCGAGTTCGGCGGGCTGCCCGGCCTGCCCGCGAGCCACGTCCTGGCCAGGGCCGACCTGAACCGCGCCCTGCACGACCACGCCGCCGCGCACGGCGTCCCGATCGAGTACGGGAAGCGGCTCACCGGCGCGGAGGAGACCGCCGGCGGCGTCACCGCGCGGTTCGGCGACGGCACCACCGCCACCGCCGACGTCCTGGTCGGCGCGGACGGCATCCGCTCCACCGTGCGCGGCCTCATCGACCCCGCCGCCCCGGACCCCGAGTACACCGGCCTCATCGGCCTCGGCGGGTTCGCGTCCGGCAGCGGCGTGACCCCCGACCCCGACCTCATGTACTTCGCGTTCGGCGCCCGCGCGTTCCTCGGCTACTGGTGGACGCCGGACGGCCGGGTCGCGTGGTTCAGCAACGTCCCCGAACCCGACGCCGCCACCGCGCACGCGTCGCGGAACACGCCGCCCGCCGAGTGGCTGGAGCGGCTCCGCGACCTGCACGCCGACGACGACCCCGGCGCCGCGCTGCTCCGGCACAGCCGCGCCGAGGACCTGTTCGTCCTCGGCGGCATCGAGATCATGCCGCCCGTCCCGCACTGGCACCGCGGCCGCATGGTCCTCGTCGGCGACTCCGCGCACGCGCCGTCGCCCAGCTCCGGGCAGGGCGCGTCGCTGGCGATCGAGAGCGCCGTCGAACTCGCCCGCTGCCTGCGCGACCTGCCCGGCCCGTCCGCCGCGTTCACCGCCTACGAGGGCCTGCGGCGCCCGCGCGTCGAGGCGATCGCCGCCGCGGCCGCGCGGACGAACAAGGAGAAGTCGGCCGGCGGGCCCGCCGGGCCCGTCGACCCGGAGCGGATGTTCGGCTTCGTGCAGCGCTTCCGCATCGACTGGGACGCGCGCGTCACCGCCTAGCCCACCGCGTCACCGCCCGGCCGGCCGCGTCACCGGCCGGCGGGGCCCGTCACGCCCGGCAGGTCAGGGGACGGCCGCCGTTGTAGTCGACCATCTCCAGCAGGGCCGTCGCGGTGTCGATCTCGCCGCCCGGCTCCAGGCCGTCCAGCTCGGCGTACGCCCGGTGCAGGTTGCCCACGATGCGCTCGGAGTCGGTCAGCTCCGCGTACTCGCCGAGGCCGGCCTCCCGGGCGGCCTCCAGCGGGGACAGCCCGGCGGCCTTGCCCTCCGCCGCCGTCGCCTGGAGGAACCGCAGGTAGCCGAGGACGCGGCCGATCAGCTCCGGGCCCGCGACGGGGCCGTGGCCCGGGACGATCGTCGCCGCGTCCAGCGGCGCGACGACCTCCTCCAGCACCCTGATCGCGCCCGCCACCGAGCCCTGCATGACGAACGGGGTGCCGCCGTTGAACAGCAGATCGCCGCAGAACAGGACGCGGCGCTCCGGGATCCACACGATCGAGTCGTTGGTGGTGTGCGCGGCGGTGCCGACGTGCCGCACCTCGCAGCGCAGGTCGCCGGCCCACAGCGTCACGCCGTCGGTGTAGGTGAGGAACGGCGGCTCGACCTCGACGCCGCCCCACTCCACCTTCGTCCAGAACGGCTCGTCGAACGGCTTCCCCCACGCGAGCGCGCTCTCGCGGGTCCGCTCGTGCCCGACGATGGTGGCGCCGGAGAACAGGTAGTTGCCGAACGTGTGGTCGCCGTGGTGGTGGGTGTTCACCAGCGTCCGGACGGGCCGGTCGGTGACGGTCCGGATCGCGTCCAGGTAGGCGCGGGTGCGGCGCTCGGTCGAGCACGCGTCGACGCTGATCACGCCCCGCTCGGCGGCCAGGAAGCCGGTGTTGTTGATCCACCACGTGCCGTCCGGCTGGAGGTAGGCGAACACGCCGTCCGACACCTCCTCGAGCCGGGGCTCGCCGGGGCCGTCGCGTCCGGGCGCGTCGCTCATCGGTGCCTCCAGATCCTCGGACGTACCTTACGAGGCCCTCCTCGCGAGCCGCTACGCGTCCCGGTCGATCCGGATCGTCTCCACCCACCGGGGCGGGTCGGGCGCGCCGTCGCCGACCAGCGCGGCGATCAGCCGGCAGGACGGGGACTCCGCGGGCCACGGCGTGAAGCCGTCGGTGAGGACGATCACCACCTGCGGGCGGTCGCGCTGCGCGAGCGCCCGGGCGATCCCGACCCGCATGTCGGTGCCGCCGCCCCCGCCGAGCTCGACCTGCTCGGCCGAAGTCACCCGCGACACCGCGTGCACGTCGGCGTCGCAGGCCAGCACGCTCACCCGGTCGCCGCGGACGCCGACCTCCCGCAGCACCCCGTTGACCTCCGCGAGCGCCGCCGCCAGCTCGTCGTCGCCCATCGACCCCGACGTGTCGATCACGATCGCGACGCGGGGCACCGGGCGGCGCAGGCTCGGCAGCACCGCGCCGCGCAGCGCCGGGGTGCGGCGCGACGGCCGCCGGTAGGTGTAGTCGACGGCGCCGCCCGCCCACGCGACGGCCTCCCGCACCGCGCCCGCCAGCACCCGCCGCCAGTCCACGACCGGTTCGAGGACCTGGTTGGCCCACCGCCGCCACCCGGCGGGCAGGTGCCCGCGCGCCCGCTGGTGCGCGCGCATCGCCTCCGCGGTCGCGCGCCGCAGCGCCTCCGCCTCGGTCGCGCGGACCGACGGCGCGCCCGCCGCGTCCAGCTCCCACGGCGCCGGCACGCCGTGCGCGCCCGACCCGCAGTCGTGGTGCGGCTGCGGCGGGACGCCCGCCAGGTACTCCTCGAACATCCGGCCTTCGGGCAGCCCGAAGTCGCCGGGGTGCACCCGCCCGGCGGGCAGCGGCAGCCCGTCGGCGAGCAGGTCGTCGTTGATCTCGCAGTCCTGCGCGATGTTGACCCGCCCGCGGTCGCGCTGGTCGGCGGCCGGGAGCCGGGACGCGCGGCCGTGGTGGTCGCGCAGCAGGTGCGCCGCCTCGTGGATCCACACGCCCGCCAGCTCCTCGACGGGCGTGGCGTCCACGAACGCGGGGGAGACGTAGCACCGCCAGTGCCGGTCGACGCCCATCGTCGGCACGCGGTCGCTCGGCACGACCGTCAGCGAGTACAGCGCGGACGCCAGGTAGGGGCGGTCGCCGGCGGCCTTGTAGCGGGCGGCGAGCAGCTTCGTGCGGTCCAGCACGGCGGTCACGCGCCGGGCAGGGCGCCGGACAGCTGCAGGATGTCGAGGAACGCGTCGATCCCCGGCGGCACCGGCCAGCGCACGTCGCGCAGCGCCGCCAGGTCGGACGCGGCGCGCGCCGCCACGTCCGGGACGCCCGCGTCGACCGCCTTCGCCAGCACCTCCCAGCCCGCCTCCCACCGCCTGCGGGTGCAGTCGCCCTGCACCGAGGAGACCACCGCGGTCAGGAACGCGAGCTGCCGGTCGCCGCGCTCGGGCAGCGCGAACGCCTTCGGGTCGGCCAGCACCCGGTCGGGGTCGGGCAGGTCCAGCTCCTCCAGGTAGGAGAGCAGCTCGATGCCCGCGCCGTCGCCGATCGCGCCGATCACCGCGGCGGCCACCGCGTCCTGCCCGGCGTCCGTCGCGTACCCGGTGGCCAGCAGCCGCAGCGCCATCTCCCAGCTGCGCGGCGACGGCCACGCCCCGCCGCGCGCCTCGGCGTCCTCGGGCAAGTGGTGCGCCAGGCCCGGACGCGCCGTGAGGAACCCCGAGACGGCTCCGCGCGCGCGGGCGATCGCGGCGGACGCCTTCGTCCCGTCCACCACCGGGACGGTCAGCTCCGGCCACGTGCCCGCCATCCCGCGCGCCACCGTGCGCGGGTCGTGCGTCCAGTGCAGGTGGACGAACCGGTTCGCCAGCGGCGGCGACAGGTGCCAGCCGTCCGCCGCGCTCGCCGGCGGGTTCGCCGCCGCGACGACCCGGACCGGCTCCGGCAGCCGCAGGCTGCCGACCCGCCGCTCCAGCACGACCCGCAGCAGCGCCGCCTGCACCGCCGGCGGCGCCGACGACAGCTCGTCGAAGAACACGACGCCGCGGCCCGCCTCCGCGAGCCGCACCGCCCAGTCCGGCGGCGCCATCGGCACCCCGGTCGCGGCCGGGTCGTCCCCGATGATCGGCAGCCCGGCGAAGTCGGACGGCTCGTGCACGCTGGCGATGACCGTCTCCAGCGGCACCCCGAGGCCCTCCGCCAGCCGCTCCATGCCCGCGGACTTGCCGATGCCAGGCTCGCCCCACAGCAGCACCGGGATGTTCGCCGACACCGCCAGGGCGAGCGCCTCCAGCTGCACGCTGCGCGCCGGCTCGGCCCGCCACGCGCCGGCCCGCCGGTTCAGCTCGTCCGCCGCGTCGAGCGGCCCCGTCACGGTCTCCGTGGTCACCGGATCGTCCAGAGGGTGCTCCAGCCCTCAGAGCCGGTCTTGTGCAGCCTCAAGGGTGAGGCGGGTGTGGAGGCTGCCGGGAAGCCGCAGTGTGATGCGTTTGTCATGCATGACCTCACAGTAGCTTTTTGAATACTTAGCGTTGGCATATGGTTGATGTCGTGACGACACCGGAAAGCAGTGAAGTCGGAACCGGGAACGTCCGGTACGGCTATCGGTTGCGGTTGTCGTCGACCGCTGAGCGCGCGCTGCTGGCCGAGTGGGACAGGTGCCGGTGGGTGTGGAACGAATGCGTCGCGCGATCCAGGGCCGCGCACGCGGCCGGTGAGCCGTGCGGGCCCGCACGGCTGGACAAGATGCTGACCGGCTGGCGCGCCGAGCGGCCCTGGCTGCGCAAGGGTGCTTCGGTGCCGCAGCAGCAGACCATCCGGGACTTCGCCACTTCCCGGACCAAGGCCCTGGCCGACATCAAGGCCGGGCTGCCGGTACGGCGGCGGGCCGGAATGCCCCGCTTCAAGAAGAGGGACCTGGCCGCCCCGACGCTGAACTACACCCGCCGCGGATTTCGGGTGCGGGATGGGCGCCTCCGTCTGGCAGGCGGGATCGCGGTGACGGTGGTGTGGTCGCGCGACCTGCCCGCCGACCCCACCTCGGTGCGGATCCACCGCGACCCGCTCGGGCACTGGTACGCCTCGTTCGTCGTCCCCGCCCGGATGGAGCCGCTGCCGGCCACCGGCCGGATCATCGGCGTCGACTGGGGCGTGCGGGAGACCGCCACCACCACCTCCGACGAACACGACCTGCCCCACAGTGAGCACGGCGTGAGGGCCGCCGCGCGGCTGGCGCGCTATCAGCGGCAGATGGCGCGGCGCCGCGCCCCCAAGGGCAAGGCGCAATCCAAGGGGTATCGCAGAGCACGGTTGCAGGCGGCCAAAGCCTGTAAGAAGGTCGCCCGGCAGCGGCAGGACGACGCCCGCAAGTGGGCAAAGCGGGTCGTGCGCGACCATGATGTGGTAGCGATCGAGGACTTTCGGCCGAAGTTCCTGGCCAGGTCGACGATGGCGCGCAAGGCCGCCGACGCCGCGATCGGCGCGACCAAGAAGGCCTTGGTCGAGATGGGCCGCAAACACTGCCGGGACATTCGCCTGGTCGACCCGGCGTACACCACTATGGACTGCGGCGAGTGTGGTGCGAGAGCCAAGCACCGTCTGCCGTTGTCGGAGCGCATCTACACCTGCACCGCGTGCGGAAGCTCTTCCCCACGGGACAAGAACTCCGCACGCGTGATGCTGGTCCGGGCGGGTCTGGATCCGGACGGTGCCGATGGCGCAAGACCTCTCGCCCCGCCGGGCCCAGAGGCGGCCTGAGCCGTGAATCCCCGCACTTCTCATGGCGGGAGGGGATCCCGAAGATCCCGTCCCTTCGGGGAGGGGAGCAGTCAAAGCAGAAACTCCAGATCGTCGCGTTTCGCCCGCTTGATCGCCGTCGCCAGCGTGCGCGGGCGGCCGGCCGGCCGCGCGGTGCCGCCCGGCGCGTCCGTGCTCGCCCCCGCGTCCAGCAGCCCCCGCACGACGGCGGGCGAGCCGTGGTTCAGCACCGCTAGGAGGAGCGGCGTGCATCCGTCCTGGTCGGTGGCGTCGACGTCCAGGCCCTCGTCCAGCAGCCGTGGCAGCAGCACCTCGTGGTCCATCGTGTGGAGGGCGTGCAGCAGTGTCCATCGGCGCCCGTCGCGGAGGTGCGGGTCGAGCCCCGCGTCCAGCAGCCGCAGGACGCCGTCGGTGTCGCCGTGCGCTGCCCGCAGGAACACCTCCCGGCGGTGCGCGCGCAGGGCGCGCGGCAGCCATCCCGTTCCGGCCGTCCAGGACCGGTGGGCGACGAAGCAGCCGTTCACGGTGCCGCCGAACGCCCCGAGCGCCTGCTCCCGCCGCCGTTCCTCGGCGCCGTGCGGGATCTCCAGTCCGCCCCCGGCCGAGCGGACCATGTGCCACTCGCCCTGGCACCGGACGCGGACCGGCGGCGGCGACTCCGCGAGCGGCGGACCGGACGGCCGGTCCCGGGCCGGGTACGCGGGGAACAGCGCCGACCGCACGAGCGGATGCAGCTCGTCCGGCGCGACCAGCCCGGCGCGCAGCAGGGCGAGGTCGGGAAGGGCGTGCCAGCAGCCCGGGGACGAGCGGCGCCGCATGGACTCCTCGCGGGGCGCCACCCACATCAGCGGGCGCCGGTGCCGTCCCCCCGCCTCCACGTGCAGGCCGAAGCCGTGACCGGGCAGGCGGATCGACAGCGACGCGGGACCGTCCCCGGCCACGCGCTCGATCTGGTGCGCGAACATGGGCGCGCATCCGGCCAGCAGGGCGAGCCTGGACCAGGTCTGCCGCTCGGTCGGCCGCCCGCCGGGCCGCTCCTCCACGATCACCCCGATGCCGGCGGCGGCGTAGGCGGCGGCGACGGCCTCGTCACCGCCGTCCGGACGCTCGGCGAGCAGCGCGGACCACTCGCCGCGAGCCGCGCGGTCACCGGTGTCCGGCTCGGACGCGGGCAGGTCGGCGGGGTCGCGGGGCGTGCCGTCCGCGGCGAAGAACGGCGCGCGCACGTCGCCCCCGTAGTGGCCGAGCAGCGCGCGGTGGTGCCGGTCGTCGAACAGGTACGGCACCACCGACCAGTCGGCGCGCTCCCGGACGGCGGTCCCGAACTCCAGCGTCAGCCGCTGCGGCGCCGACGGCGAGGGCGGCGCCGCGACCCCGAGCACCGGGACCGGCCCGCGGCGGCCCGTCCCGTACCGGCCGAGGACCGCCCGGAACCCGGCGGTGAGCGAGGTGGCGCCGCCGTGGCCGGTCACGTCCCGGGGCAGATGCCAGTGCAGCAGGTCGGGGACGAGGTGGCGCAGGTCGTCCTCCAGCCGGGCCCGCACCTCCGCGCCGAACTCCCGGCCGGCGTCCGCCGGGTCGAACGCGACGTCCACGTTCGCCGCCGCGCAGGCGCCCCGCCAGTCCCCGGCGAGCCGCCGCTCGGCGGCCCGCTCGATCCACCCGCGGGGTACCGCGTACCGGCGGACCTGGCGCCACGCCCGCAAGGACGCGGGGAACGCCGGGTCCCGGCCCGAACGCGTCAACGGTAGACGCTCGCGATCGCGTGCACGTCGGGGTGCGGGCGGGCCGCCGGGCGCAGCCGCTGCGCGAACGCGCGCTTCACCTTGCGCGGGACGCCGGGGCCGAGCCCCACGTACTCCAGCCGGCTCTCCGCGCCGACGCCCGCCAGCAGCGTCTTCGCGCCGCGTCCCGTGAGGCCGGTGTGGCTCAGCCCGAGACGGCGCAGCGGGCTGCCGGGCAGCGCCGCCGCGAGCGCCGCGGCGCCCTCGTCGCCGGTGGCGTTGGGCGGCGCGCCGAGCGCCCGCTCCGACGGCGGGCGGCTCAGGTCCAGCGCCTCGATCGCGTCCAGCGCCCCGGCCAGCGACCGCGCGCCGTCCGGCCCGACGCCGTTGCCGCCGAGCCCGAACCGGACGGGCCGCCCCGCCGCCCGCGCGGCCGAGGCCAGCACCGCGGCGCCGCGGTCGCCGAGGTGGTTGGCGGGCGCGTACAGCTCGCGGACGCCCGCGTCGCGGACCAGCGCGGCCAGCAGGTCCGCCGCGTCCGGCCCGATGCCGTTCCCGCCGAGGAACAGCCGCTCCAGCGGCGCGTCCCGGTCCATGAGCGCGTCGAGCAGCGCGCGCAGGCCCTCCAGGCCGAGACCGGTGTTGACCAGGTCGAGCGTCCGGATCGCCGCGTTGCGGCGCAGCATCGCGGCGAGCGCCCGCGCTCCCGCGTCGCCGACCGGGTTGCGCTTCAGCCACAGCGCCCGCACCTCGCCGTCGGACGCGAGCCGGTCCGCGAGCACCGCCGCGCCGTCGCCGTCGATGCGGTTGCAGCCCAGGTAGAGCGTCCGGACGCCGTGGCCCGGCTCCAGCGCCGCCGCGATCGCCCGCGCGCCCTCGCCGCCCATCGCGTTCGTCCCGAGCAGCAGGTGCACCGCGTGCGGCGACGCGACCGCCGCCGGGACGAGCCGCGCCACGCCCGCCGCGCCGAGCCCCTGCTTGCACAGGTCCACCCGGCCGTCGCCGCGCAGCGTCCCGACCGGGAACGCCTCGTCGCCGCCGACCGGCGCCGCGTCGGCGAGCCGCGCCAGCAGCGGCGCGAGCGCGGCCGGGTCGGCGGGCGGCACGTCCGGGTGCTCGATCGCGGGGCAGCGTACGGGGGTCGGCTCCATGCTGTTCACCACTCCACCGGTCGGTAGTCCTTCAGGAACACGCCGGACAGCCGCTCGCCGCCGACGCCCCGCACGACCGGGTCGTAGACCCGGGCCGCGCCGTCGATCACGTCCAGCGGGGGCCGGAACCCGGCGGCGAACTGCTCGAGCTTGCCGGGGTGCGGCCGCTCGTCGGTCACCCAGCCGGTGTCCACGCTGGTCATGTGGATGCCCGCCGCCGCGTAGTCCGCGGCCGAGGTGCGGGTCATCATGTTCAGCGCCGCCTTCGCCATGTTCGTGTGCGGGTGGCGGACGGTCTTGTGCTCGCGGGAGAAGCTGCCCTCCATCGCCGACACCTGCACCGCGTACCGGTCGGGGAACGGCGACGCCTCCAGCAGCCCGCGCAGCCGCGAGGTCAGCAGGAACGGCGCGAACGCGTTCACCATCTGCACCTCCAGCCACTCGCCCGGGTCGACCTCGTGCAGCCGCAGCGTCCAGCTGTTGCGGTCGCGCAGGTCGAGGGGCTGCCCGGTCTCGTCGGTCAGCCCCGCCGGGAACAGCGCGTCGTCGGACACGGCGAGCGCGGCGGCGGGGCCCGCCTCCAGCGCGGCCCGGCCGCCCTCGGCGACGTCGACGCGCGCCGCCGCGCCGGTCAGCGGCAGCGCCTCCGCCGCGCGCACCTCCCG
Source organism: Spirillospora sp. NPDC000708 (assembly GCF_040299565.1). Taxonomy (NCBI): domain Bacteria; kingdom Bacillati; phylum Actinomycetota; class Actinomycetes; order Streptosporangiales; family Thermomonosporaceae; genus Spirillospora; species Spirillospora sp. NPDC000708. The sequence continues at coordinate 13,261 of NZ_JBEPCJ010000010.1, read as the reverse complement.
GTGGTAGGCGGGCGGCCGCCGGACGGTCTGCGCCGCGTTGTTCACCAGGACGTCCAGGTGGTCGAACCGGGCGTGCACGGCGTCCAGCAGGCCCGCGACGCCCGGCAGGTCCAGCAGGTCGACGCCGTGGACGTGCAGCCGGGAGAGCCAGTCGGCGGAGTCGGGGACGGCGGCGAACCGGCGCGCCGCGTCGCGCGGGAACCGGGTGGTGACCAGCACCTCCGCGCCGTCGCGGAGCATCTTCAGCGCGACCTGGAAGCCGATCTTGATCCGGCCGCCGGTGACGAGGGCGCGCCGCCCGCGCAGGTCGCAGCGGGCGTGCCGGCGCGCCAGGTTCTCCGCCGCGCACTCCGGGCACATCAGGTGGTAGTCGGGGTGCACGTCCCGGTACGGCGCCTTGCAGACGTAGCAGGTCCGCGCCCGTTTCAGCGTCCGCCCGGACGCGGGCCTCGCCGGAGCGGGCTCCGGATCGGCTCCGGGGTCCTGGTCCTGGAAGCGGGTGGCGGCGGCCATCGCGTCGAGGTCCTCGGCGCGTCGCTGCGTCCTGCGGGCGGCCTTCCGCGCCTTCTTGCCGGACCGGTGCAGCTGCGACGCCGCCTCGTGCACGGCCCGCCAGCGCGGGTCGTCCGGGTCGGTGGCCCGCGCGCGCTCCAGCAGCCGCAGGCAGGCCGCGAGCTCCTCGGGGCGGGGCGCCTCGTCCTCGACCGGCGGTCGCGGCCCGCCGGCTCGCGCAACGGCCGTCACTGCACTCCCTCGTCCCCGTCAGCCGGATCGGGGCGGAGCCGACCGGATTCGAACCGGCGTCCTCCAACATGCAGTATTGGTGCGTCGACCTCTGCGCTACAGCCCCGCCACCGGCAGCGTAACGGAACCAACCCGGCGAACCACCCGAATTTCGGTGATCTTCACGGCGTGGCGAGCAGCGGTTCGAGGTCCTCGCGCCCGCTGCGCCGGACGAGCCACGCGAACGTCCCCCGGACGCGGCGGCCGCCCGCCTCGGCGTCCCGGCTCGCGCCGGCCTGCAGCAGGGCCCGGACGGTGTCCGGGGAGCCGTGCTCGGTGACCGCCGTGGACAGCGGCGTGCGGTCCGACCGGTCGCGCGCGTCGACGTCGAGGCCGGCGGCCAGCAGCCGGGGAAGGACCAGGCGGTGATCCATCGCGTGGACGAAATGCAGCAGGGTGCGTCCCTCGCCGTCGCGCGCGCGGGGGTCCATTCCCGCGTCCAGCAGGCGGAGCACGCCGGGGGCGTCGCCGTGCAGCGCCCGCAGGAACAGCTCGCTCCGCTGGCGCCGCAGCTCGCGCGGCAGCCGGTCCGGGCCCGTCCGCCACGCCTCCCGCACGGCGAAGCAGCCGGAGAGGTCGCCGCCGAGCGCGCGCAGGGCCTGCTCGCGCCGCTCCTCCACGGGTCGGTGCGGCAGTGCCAGCGCTCCGCCGCACCAGCGGACCTCGTGCCACTCGCCGCGGCAGCGGACCCGCACGGGCCTTGGCGGCTCCGGATCCGGCGGCCCCACCGGCCCGTCGGCGGCCGGACGCGCCGGGAACAGCGCCGACCGGATCAGCGGATGCAGCTCGTCCGGCGTGACCATGCCCGCGAGCAGCAGTTCGGCGTCGGGGAAAAGCCGCCAGTGGTCAGGCGCCGCCGAGCTGCGGTACTCCCCGGGCGCCGCCGGCCTCAGCAGCGGGCGCTCGCCCCCGCCGCCCGCCTCGACGGTCACCGCCCCGCGCGGCGTGTACGGCGATCCGAAGACCGCGGTGACCGGATCCCCGCCCTGCCCGGCGGCGAGGCGGCGGGCGCGGGCCGCCAGCACGGGCGGCCGTCCCAGGCGCAGCCGCAGGGTCTCCATGAACGCTCCGCGCTCGGCCGGATCCGCGGGCTGCCGGAGCTCGAAGCCCGCGGCGGTGAAGGCGCCGGCGACGTCACCGCGCTCGTGGCGCATGACCGACCATTCCGCCCGTGCCACGGTGTCGCCCGGTCCGGGATCGGACGCGGGCAGTTCCTCCGAGGCCAGAGGCGTCCCGTCGGCGTGGAAGAACGGGATGCGGCCGGCGCCGCCGCAGTCGTCGACCAGCTCTCCGCAGTGCCGGTCGTCGAACAGGCGGCGCGCGCCCGTCCAGTCGCGCGCCCTCCGGTCGGCCATCGCGGTGAACACCAGCCGCAGCCGCTGCGGCGCCCGCAGGGACGGCGGGCCGAACACCTGGAGCACCGGGCCGCCGTCGCCGTACCGCGCGAGGACGAACCTCAGATGCTCGTCGAAGACGCTCAGGTCGCCGGGCCCCCGGGGCAGGTGCCAGCGGAGCAGGTCGGGCACGAGATGCCGCAGGTCATCGGAGAGCCGCCGGGCCACGGCGGACCCGTGCTCGCGCGCCACGCCGTCCAGTGTGAAAGCGACGTCCATGTGCGCCGCCGCGCAGGCCCCGCGCCAGTCGCCCGCGCGCCGCAGCCGCGCCGACCGCTCGATCATCCACCGGGGGACCCGGTGGCGGCGCGTCCGCTGCCAGGCGCGCAGCCACGCCGCCGGCATCGCCGACCGGGCGGCGGGCCCGTCGGACGCCACCTGCACCCCCCATCGCCGTTCGAGGGGCAGGACCGGCCGGAATCGAACCGGCGTCCTCCGCTGTGCAGGCGGTGCGTCGACCTCTGCGCTACGGCCCTGCCGGGCGGCAGCCTAGCCGCCCCGGCGGGACGGCGCGATCCGTCACTGCTCGGGCACGGTGGTGAGCAGGTGCGGGCGCGGGGAGCTGCGGCGGGCGGGCGGCTCCTGCGACCCGGACGAGCGCAGCACGTCGGCCGCGCCGATGACGGCGGCGTCGCCGGTGTCGTCGCCGATGCGCGCGGCCAGCCCCGTGCGCTCCTGGATGAGCTTGTCCAGGCCGGGCAGGCGGGCGGTGCCGCCGGTCAGGGTGATGCCGACGCCGAGCAGCTCCCCGGAGATCTCCGGCCCGCAGCCCGCCAGCCCCTGCTGGACCGCCGCGACGATCTCGCCGACCGGCGCGGCGATGGCGCGGGCGACGTCGGCGGTGGTGAGGACGATCCCGCGCGGCATGCCGGTGGTGAGGTCGCGGCCGTGCACGACGGTCTGCCGCAGCGGGCGGCGCCCGATCGGCGGCACCGCGCCCACCTCCAGCTTCGCGGCCTCGGCGCTGGCCTGCGAGATCCGCACCTCGTGCTCGCGGCGGACCAGCGCGACGATCGCCCGGTCCAGGGACGAGCCGCCGACGAGCGCGGTGTGCGAGGTGACCAGCCCGCCGAACGAGATGACGCCGACGTCGGTGATGTCGGCGCCGATGTCGGCGACGACCACGACCTCCGGCCGCCCGGAGGAGGTGAGCCCCATCCCGATGGCGGCCGCGATCGGCGTCGGCACGAGGGTGAGGCGGCGCGCGCCTGCCTGGAACGCCGAGAACTGCAGCGCCCGGTAGTGCACGGACGACATGCCGCTCGGCACCGTCACGACCAGCCGGGGCCGCGCGGTGTAGCGGCGCTTGTGGTGGGTGCGGACGAGGGCGCGCATCAGGTACTCGGCCTCGTCGGTCTCGGTGGGGGCGCCCTCGCGGATGGGCCGGACGAGGCGGACGTCGGGGTTGCGCCCGGCCATCTCCTGGGCGGGGAGGCCGAGCGCGAGGATCTTGCCGGTGTGCAGGCAGCGGGCGAGCAGTGACGGTTCTCGCGCGACGACCCCGCGGTCCCGCACATGCATGCGCACCGTCGAGCTCCCCAGGTCGATGGCGGTGTCCCGGCCCGCGAAGTCCCACATCGCGTCCCCTTCTTCCCTCTCGGCCTGCAGTCGCAGAGAGCTGATGCCCTGCCGACCTGCGGCGATGCCCATCGGCGGGTAAGCGAATCGCAACGTCCCGGCGAACAGGGATCGGGAATTCCGGATAACGCGACCGGCGGGCCGGGCCCGCCCGGCCGCCAGTGCCGAGCGGGCGTCAAGAGATCATGTGGGGACGGTGTCGCGCCGCCGGGCGTGCGCGCGGGACGGCCCGCCGCGCCGGGCCCGGAGGGCGCCCGCCGCGCGGCACGCCGCGTACAGCGCGAACGAGATCGTGGTGACGTACGGGCTGATCGGGACGCCGGCGCCGAGCGACAGCAGGATCCCGCCGACCACCGACACGGTCGCGAGCGCGGCGCTGAGCACCGGCACCAGCACCGGCGACGCGGTCACCCGCACCGCCGCGGCGGCCGGCGTGCAGATCAGCGCGAGGACCAGCAGCGCCCCGACGACCTGCACGGACACGGCGACGGCGAGGCCGAGGACGAGCATGAACAGCGGCGACAGGGCGCGCACCGGGACGCCGCGCGCCGCCGCCACCTCCGGGTCGAGGCTCGCGAACGCCAGCGGCCGCCACATCACCGCCAGGCACACCAGCACGACCGCCGACGTGCCGAGCAGCCACGACAGCCGGGGCGTGTCGATCGCGACGATCTGCCCGGTGAGGATGCCGAACTTGTTGGCGGCGCGCCCCTTGTACAGCGACAGGAACAGCACGCCGAGGCCGAGCCCGAACGGCATCAGCACCCCGATGGCCGAGCCGCGGTCGCGCGCCCGGCCGCCCAGCACGCCGATGAGCGCGGCGGCCAGCAGCGCGCCCGCGATCGAGCCGCCCGCGACGCCGGCGCCGAGCAGCAGCGCGGCGGCCGCGCCGGCGAACGACAGCTCGCTGATGCCGTGCACCGCGAACGCCAGGTCGCGCATCACGACGAACGTCCCCGCGAGCCCGCCGACCAGCCCGAGCACCGCGCCCGCGATCAGCGAGTTGCGGACCAGGCCGAGCAGCGCGCCGTAGTCGTCGAAGTTGACGATCTCATGCCACATCGCGCGCCTCCGGCCCGCCGGGCATGCGCAGGACGCGGTCGGCGAACGGCAGGACCGGGTCGACCTCGTGGGTGACGAACACGACGGCGGTGCGGTGCTCTCGGCACCGCCTGGCGACCAGCTCGCTGACGGACCGCTGGTGCGCGGCGTCCAGCGAGGCGAGCGGCTCGTCGCAGAGCAGCAGCCGCGGATCGGACGCGAGGGCCTGCGCGACCCGGACCCGCTGCAGCTCGCCGCCCGACAGCAGCTCGATCGGGACGTCCGCGAACGCCTCCGCGCCGACGTCGCGCAGCGCCTCGCGGACGCGGCGCCGCGCGCCCCGGTCCGGGGGCCGCGGCCCCCAGCGGTGCCCGTCGACGCCGAGCCGCACCAGGTCGCGGGCCCGCAGCGGGGTGTAGGCCGGGACGCTGCGGTGCTGGGGGACGTACCCGATGAGGGGGCCGCCGCGGCGCGGCGGGCGCCCGCCGACCGTCACCGTCCCGGCCGACAGCCGCCGCAGCCCCAGCAGCACCTTCAGCAGGCTGGTCTTCCCCGATCCGTTGGACCCGAGGACGGCGACGAACTCCCCGGCCGCCACGTCGAGGTCGAGTCCGCTCCACACCGTCCGGTCGCCGTAGCGAAGCGCCCCGCCGCGCATCGAGATCACGACAGCGCCTTTCCGAGCGCGGCGATGGTGCCGGCCATCCAGCCGATGTAGTCCTGCCCGGACGGGAGGGTCTCGGTGACCGGCACGACCGCGACGCCGTTGTCCTTCGCGGCCTTCTCGACCTGCTCGGTCTGCGGGCCGCTCGTCTGCGCGTTGTAGACGAGCGCCTTCACCTTCTTCCCGCCGAACAGCCCGAGCGTCTCCCGCAGGGTGCGCGGCGCGACGTCGTCGCCCTCCTCGATGGCCTCGCTGAACGCCTCCGGCGTCTCGTTGCGCAGTCCGGCCGCTTCGAGGAGGTAGAGGGGGACCGGCTCGGTGATGGCGACGCCGTCGCCGGAGTGCGCGGCCTTGAGCGCCGCGACCCGCCCTTCGAGGTCCTTCAGCTTCGCCTTGAACGCGGTGGCGTTCGCGGTAAACGCGGCGGCGCGGGCGGGGCGGGCCTTCGCGAGCGCGGCCGACAGCCGGTCGGCCAGCAGCGCCATGGACGGCAGGTCGTACCAGACGTGCTCGTTCAGCTCGCCGCCCGCCGGCGCGGTCCGCCCGGAGATCCGCACCGCGTCGAGGACCTCGGCCTTGGACGACGACGCCTTCAGCATGGTCGTCATGAAGTCGTCGTAGCCGCCGCCGTTCTCGATCACGACTCCGGCCCGGCCGAGGGCGAGCCGGTTGCGCGTCCCGGCCTCGTAGGAGTGCGGGTCCTGCCCCGGGTCGCTGATGAACGAGGTGACGCGCACGTCGGCGCCGCCGATCGTCCGCGCGATGTCGCCGTAGACGTTGGTCGAGGCGACGACCGGCACCGCCCCGCCGGACGTCCCTGCGGGCGCGGCCTCGGACGGCGAGCCGCAGGCGGCGAGGGCGAGCAGGGGCACGGCCGCGGCGGCGGCGCCGGCCGTGCGGAGGGCCGCCCGGCGCGGTCGCGGGTGCGGGGGCAGGGGCAGGGGCAGAGGGGGCATGGGTCGCTCCTGAAAATGAAAACGGTTTTCAGTGCAACTTAGCATGATGTGTCCGGATGCGTCCCATGGCGGGGGGGAGGGGACGAGCGGCGGCGCGCGCCAGAGACCGCCCGGCGGCGGTGCGCGGAAACGCGAACGGGCCGCCCTTCACCTGGGTGAAGGACGGCCCGTTCGGGTCCGGCGGGCGCCGTGGCGCCCTAAAGGGAAAGCGGTCCGCGGCCCTCGATCGGACCGGCGGGTGCGGGTCAGCGCTTGCGCAGGACGCCGCCGTACTCGTAGATGCCGGTGTCCAGCTTGGAGGCGCCCTCGTACTTGCGCAGCTCCTCGGGGACGGGCGCGAGCGGCGGCTGCAGGTCCATCGGCCGCCAGTCGACGAGGTTGCACAGGCCCGGCTCGACCGGGTCGAAGTCCGACAGCAGCGCGTCGATCTCGGCCGGCGTCCGCGTCTGCCACGGGATGCCCGCGCCGGTGACCTGCGCGGTCATCTCCGCGCTGCGCACCGGGTCGTCGCACGCGACCTGCGAGAACGTCAGGTGGCTGCCCGGCGCGGCACGGTCGATGACGGCGTGCAGGATGCCCCTCGGGTCGTCGGAGTCCGGGAGGTGGTGGCCCACGGAGAGGAACAGCGTCGCGACCGGCTCGGAGAAGTCGATGAGCCGCTTGACGTCCTCGTGCTCCAGGACGGCCTCCTGGTCGCGCATGTCCGCGGTGATCACCGTGGTGGACGCGTCGCCGGCGAGCAGCGCGCGGCCGTGCGCGAGCACGATCGGGTCGATGTCGACGTACACGACGCGGGCGTCCGGCGCGAACTGCCGCGCGACCTGGTGGACGTTGGCGTCCGTCGGCAGGCCGCACCCCATGTCGATGAACTGCCGGATGCCGGCCTCGGCCGTCAGGTAGCGGACGGCCCGGTAGAGGAACAGCCGGTTCTGCCGGGTGATGTCCAGCCCGGCCGGATGGTGCTCCAGCTGCCCCCGGATGAACTGCCGGTCGACCTCGTAGTTGTCCTTGCCGCCGAGCAGCCATCCGTAGGCGCGCGCCGAGGTCGGCACGTCGTTGGGGATGTCGGCGATCGAGGGCTGGTCGTCGTTCACAACCCGCTCCGCATCTGCGCAGTAAGTGGGGATCAGTGTCGGTTGGAACGGTATACCGCTTCGCCGCCTCGCGTTCGATCTTTGGTCCGTCCGGTTCCGCCGTCCCGGCGGCCATGCGTCCGCGCTCGGGCGGCCGCAAGGCCATCTCATCACCAAGTTGCTTGTGAAACGTGTTCCGGCGTGCTTCTCTGGCGTGCGTGGCGCACCTCTCGCTCCGGTACGCGGCTGGCACGGACATCGGCAGGCGGCGGCGCGTGAACGAGGACTCGGCGCTCGCCGGGCCGTCGCTGCTCGCCGTCGCCGACGGGATGGGCGGCCACCCGCACGGCGACGTCGCCAGCGCCGCCGCCGTCACCGCGCTCACCGAGCCGCCCGCGGCCGGCGAGCCCGCCGCCGCGCTCGCGGCGGCGGTGGCGCGGGCGGCCGCGCGGCTGGAGGAGCTGGCCGCCGCCGACCCGGAGCTGCGCGGGATGGGCACCACGCTGACCGCCATGGCCTGGGACGGCGCCGGGTTCGCGGTGGCGCACATCGGCGACTCCCGCGCCTACCTGCTGCGCGGCGGCGACCTCTTCCAGATCACCCGCGACCACACCATGGTCCAGACGCTCGTCGACAGCGGGCGGCTCACCCCGGAGCAGGCGGCGGACCACCCGCTCGGCTCGACGCTCCTGCGCGCGCTGCAGCCCGGCGGCGACCAGCACCCCGACCTGTTCCGGCAGGACGCCGCGCCCGGCGACCGCTACCTGCTGTGCTCCGACGGCCTCTCCGGCTTCGTCCCGGCCGGGGCGATCCGCGACGCGCTGGCCGGGGCCGCGCGTCCCGAAGACGCCGTCACCCGCCTCATCGCGCTGGCCGACGCGGCGGGCGCCCCGGACAACGTCACCTGCGTCGTCGCCGACGTCGCCGAAGGCGCCGCGGACCCGGCGCGGCGGGAGCCGGAGCTGCTCGGCGCCGCCGCCGGGAGGGGACGCCGTGCCCGCCGGACCCGCCGGACCCGCCGCGCCTGAGCCGCGCCCGGACGAACCCGCGCCGACCGTGTTCGCGGGACGGCCGAGCCGGCCGCCGTCGCGGCTCCCGGGCGTCCTACCAGGCGAAGGCCTCGGGCGCGGGGCCCGGGCCGGGGAAGATCTCGTCGAGGGCGGCGAGGAACTCCTCCGACAGCTCCAGCTCGACGGCGCGCAGCGCGGAGTCGAACTGCTCCTGGACGCGGGGGCCGACGATGGGGCCGGTGACGCCGGGACGGGTCAGCAGCCAGGCGAGGCCGACGTCCCCCGCCTCGACGCCGTGCTTGTCGCAGAGGTCCTCGTAGGCCTGGATCCGCGCGCGCTCCGCCGGGTCCTCCAGCATCTTCGCCCACAGGCCGGACCCGGACCGGGCCGTCCTGCCCTCGCTCTGCTTGCGCAGCACGCCGCCCAGGATGCCGCCGTGCAGCGGCGACCACGGGACGACCCCGAGGCCGTACGCCTGCGCCGCCGGGATCACCTCCATCTCCGCGCGCCGCTCGACCAGGTTGTACAGGCACTGCTCGCTGACCAGGCCGAGCGAACCGCGCCGCGCGGCCGCCTCGTTCGCCTGCGCGATGCCCCAGCCGGGGAAGTTCGACGACCCGGCGTACAGCACCTTGCCCTGCTGGACGAGGACGTCGACGGCCTGCCAGATCTCCTCCCACGGCGTCGTCCGGTCGATGTGGTGGAACTGGTACAGGTCGATGTGGTCGGTGCCGAGCCGCTTCAGCGACGCCTCGCACGCGCGCCGGATGTTCAGCGCCGAGAGCCGGTCCCGGTTGGGCCACGGGTCGCCCTCGGGGCTCATGTCGCCGTACACCTTGGTCGCCAGGACGGTCTTCTCCCGCCGCCCGCCGCCCTTGGCGAACCAGGCGCCGACGATCTCCTCGGTGCGGCCCTTGCCGCCGTAGATGTTGGCGGTGTCGAAGAAGTTGACGCCCGCGTCGAGCGCGGAGTCCATGATGGCGTGGGCGTCGGCCTCCTCGGTGTGGCGGCCGAAGTTCATCGTGCCGAGGACGAGGCGGCTGACCTTCAGGCCGGTGCGGCCGAGCTGCGTGTACTTCATGGCACCAAGCCAAGCACCTGGAGTGCGCTCCAGATCAAACGGGCGCGCCGCCCTGGACGCCGGACGTCCGAGGCGGCGCGCGGGCGGCGCCCGCCGCGGCGGAGCGTCGCCGGGGCGGTGCCGGTCGTGGTGCCGGTCGTGGTGCCGTGTGCGGTGCCGCTGGGGATCAGTCGGGTACGTGTCCGGGCGCCTTCAACGCCCCGGAGTGCGCGAACGGTGTCCAGGACCGCCATCCGGAATCGGGCCGGGAGCCGTCCCCGGGGCGTCCGTGCGGTCGGTTCACGTGGTTCGCGGTGTTCGAGTGGTCCGCGTGCGCGTGGTCCGCGTATTCCGCGTTCGCGTGGTGCGGATGCTGCGCGGCGGGCCTGACGTGCCTCGGCCGCGGGGCCGGATCTCTGTCCGGTCTGCCAGGTCTGATGTGGTTCGACGTGTCGTCGCTTCGCGGTGCCTGGGCCGCGGGATGTGCGGGGGTGTTCGCCGAGGGGTTTCTCGGGTGGTGCGCTGGTCTGTCGGCGGATGGCGGAAGATGGGGGGTCCGCTGCTTATCTGGCGGCTTTCGCCGGGCCTCGCGATCCTGCGCCGCCATTCTGTCTATCTTGTCGACGAGCTCGCGGATGGACGGGGAAAATGTCTGTTTTGCCGGTGCGCCGGGCCGTACCGCCCCGGCGAACTCCCGTTTTCGGGCCGCGCCCATCGCGTCGATCCTCACCCGGGCGCCGGTATGCGGGGCGTGCAGGAAGCGGCCGTGGCCGACGTAGATGCCGACGTGACTTCGCCCGTGGAAGAACACGAGGTCGCCCGGTCTCAGGGCGCCCAGGCCCACCTTCCGCTCCACCGACCGGTACTGCGAGTAGGTGACGCGCGGGAGCCGTACCCCCGCCCTGCGCCAGGCGGCCATCGCCAGGCCCGAGCAGTCGTAGCTGGACGGCCCGGCCGCGCCCCACCGGTACGGCTTGCCGATCTGCCTGCGCGCGAACGCCAGCGCCTCCCTGGCGCCGCTGCGCTGCTCGGCGAGCTTGGTGCGGTAGTGGTCGTAGGCCCTGACCTTGCTCAGCGTCCCGGCGTCCAGGTTGAGCCGCTTCAAGACGATCGGGTTGAGCTGTGCCCTGGCCGGGGCGCCCATCGGGACCGACAGCGCGAACCCGGCCGCGGTCGCGGTGACGGCGACGGCGATCGCCCGGTGCTTCCGGACCGCCGGCCCGGTACGGCGCGCGGCCCCGCCGGCGCGTGCGGTGCGGCCGGCGCCGTCCCGATGTGAGTGACGTGCGATGCACATTCGCGTGCTCTCCGTTTTCCCTCGTCGGTTGATCATCCCGCCGACAGTTCGGGTACCCGGTGGCCGCACTTGAATGGGGGAGAACCGGCCGATTTTGCGTGATCATGGAGGGGAATTGATGCCGGAATTCGGTGTCTTTGATCAAGCGGTCAGATGGGCCAGCGACTTCAGCGGGACCGGCAGCCACGCCGGCCGATTCCGCGCCTCGTACCGCACCTCGTAGACCGCCTTCTCGAATTCGAAGGCGCGCAGCAGGACCGCGTGCGCGGCCGGGTCGGCGCCGCCGGCCGCCGCGTACCCCCGGCAGAACGCGACCCGGTTGCGGGCCGCCCATGCGTGCGCCCGCGTCTCCAGGTGGCCGCCCGACTCCAGCGGCACCGTCCCGGACCGGGTGATGAGGAACCGCGCCGCGTACTCGAACGAGCGCAGCATCCCGGCGACGTCGCGCAGCGGGTGCGACAGGGCGCGGCGCTCGCTCTGCGTGCGCGCCGGCTCGCCCTCGAAGTCCAGCAGCGACCAGCCCGACTCCGACCGCAGCACCTGCCCGAGGTGGTAGTCGCCGTGCACCCGCTGCACCGGCAGCGGCTCCGCCTGTGCGGCCAGGTCGATGAAGGCGCCGGTCAGCGCCTTGGCGTGCGGGGCGAGGCCGGGCACGGCGCGGCACGTCCCGGTCAGCTCCTCGTTCATCCGCGCGGCCAGCGCGCGGACCTCGTCCGCCGGGACGACCGTCACGCCGAACGCGTCGGCGAGCGCGCGGTGCACGTCCGCCGTGGCGGCGCCGAGCCGTTCGGCCTCGGCGGCGAAGTCGCCGCCGGCGGCGCTGGCGTCCAGCTCCGCCCACTCGTCGTCCAGCGGCGTCGTGTGCGCGAACCAGTCGCGGACGCTCGCGATCGCCAGGCTCCACCCGTCCGCGCCGGTGCGCAGGTAGTCCGACAGCAGGCCGAGGGTGACGGGTTCGCCGCCGGTGCCGTCGCCGCCGGGCGCCAGTTCGATCCAGCCGTGCACGGCGGGGACGTGCTCGCAGCCGGCGCGGGTCAGCGCGAGATTGACCTCCAGGTCGAGGTTGACGCCCTCGCTGAGCCGGCGGAACAGCTTGCAGATGTACGCGTCGCCGAACAGCAGCGAGGTGTTGCTCTGCTCCGCCGTGATGGGCAGGCTCGTCAGGTCCGTCCGGATGCGGGCGCCGGGGACGTGCCGGAAGCGCAGCGGGCCGACCGACGCACCGGCGGCCAGGTGCTCCAGCAGCGTCCGGGTCAGGTCCGGGTCGTGCACGGCGTCGTAGGTGTGCTGCCTGATGGCGGCGCCGCCGCCGGGCGGGCCGCCGATCCGCGCGTACCCGAGCCGTCCGGGCAGGTCGCGGCGGACGCCGAGCAGGAGCTGGTAGCGGTCGGTCGCGCCGTCCTGCCGGACGTCCAGGACGAGGTGGTACAGGCCCGGGTCGCCGGCCCGCAGCTCGGTGGCGGTGCCGATGGACAGGTCCTCGATGGGGCTGTCCTTGCCGCCGAACCAGCGCTGCCGGGGCAGCCATTCCGCGAGGTCCCGCGTGAGGACGCTTTCGGGTGGCAGCACCTTCAACCGTCCTTCTCCGTGCCGCTTCCGGGTTCCCCGGCGGTGTCCGCCGGGCCGTCCCCGCCCGCCGGAGCCACGGGCGGGGCCGCGGGCGGGTCGGCGGGCGGGCCCGGGGGCAGGTCGTCGAGCGGATCGACGGGCGCGGCGTCGGGGGGCATGAGCTGGAACCAGTAGAAGCCGTGGCCGGGGAGGGTGAGCAGGTAGGGCAGTTCGCCGATGGCGGGGAACTGCACGCCGCCCATGCACTCCACGGGGGAGTACCCCTCGAACCGCCGCATGTCGAGCTCGACCGGCTGCGGGAAGCGCGACAGGTTCGCCACGCACAGCACGGTGTCCATCCCGCCCCAGCGGTCCTGGTCGGCCTCGTCGATCTCGCGGGTGAAGGCGAGGACGGAGGGGTTGGAGGCGGACAGTTCGACGTAGGTGCCGACGCCGAAGACGGGGTGGCGCTGCCGGATCTCGATCATCTTGCGGGTCCAGTGCAGGAGTGATCCGGGGTTGTTGACCTGGGCTTCGACGTTGACGGCCTGGTAGCCGTAGATGGGGTCCATGATGACCGGCAGGTAGAGGCGTGCGGGGTCGCATTGGGAGAAGCCGGCGTTGCGGTCGGGGGTCCATTGCATGGGGGTGCGGACGGCGTCGCGGTCGCCGAGCCAGATGTTGTCGCCCATGCCGATCTCGTCGCCGTAGTACAGGACGGGTGAGCCGGGCAGGGACAGCAGCAGGGCGGTGAAGAGTTCGAGTTGGTTGCGGTCGTTGTCCAGGAGGGGGGCCAGGCGGCGGCGGATGCCGATGTTGGCTTTCATGCGGGGGTCTTTGGCGTATTCGGTGTACAT